>NZ_JAWYAJ010000359.1:11525-46472 GCF_034124845.1 Robinsoniella sp. | reverse complement strand
GCATACTCATAAATCTCACGCACCACTGCCTCACATTCTTCTGTATCAGTAAACTTCTTTTCTATTCCCTCAATAACCTTATCATGCACCTCCGCAATTCTCTCCTCATAAGATTTGTCACTAAGTTCGAGACAGTCCGAACCATGCAATAAAAATTCTCTAATGTGTTGAAGATTTACCCGTTTAAAGATTTCTGAGGTATAATTATTCATGCCAACACCCCCAAAGACTTTAACAAACAAACACAATCTTTGAAAGCTTTACGGTATACATACTGTTCCTCGACGCCATCAACTTCCAGAAGAATTTCAAAACACTCCATAGCAAATTCTTTTTCATTTTTAGTAAACATCGTTTTACAGTCTTCTTCCATTATATTCAGCTTTTCTTTTAAAAGATCATATTGATCCGTTGACTTAAACTCCTTGACTGCACGAGCCAATAATTGATCGACAAACAAATCAAACTCTTTATTTATTTCCATAATAGCATCGTCCTTCCATCATTTTCGTAGACAACAATGCCTTGAAAGGATTTTTAGCGCATGGTATAATATTTACGCTGCATCTGCTTTCGGGCATATGTCGGCGGGGAAGTGGTGTAGTAAGTTTGCCAACAAGCGCACCGCTTCCTTTTTATTATTTATTGAGAACTTTAATACCATCTCGCAATCCTTGTGGACGTGACACTCCAGCTTTCTTACAATATTGATCCAACATCTGTAATTCTTCTTCTGTAAGCCGAACATCGACACGAACACTTTTCGGATTGTCTGTAACTGGTCGCCCTCTCTTCTTGTCGGGCATACTCACCTCCTTCTTTGCCAACAATTAAATTATAATTTATACCGCCTATAAATCAAGTATTATTTTACCGCCATTAATTATTCTAAATTTACCTACTCATGCTACGAGACTTATTCAGACGTTTATTACGCTTTTCTTTTTCTTCTAAATCTTTACTCTCTTTTATTATTTCATGAACCCTTTCTCTACCAATCACACTCTCAATCCTGCCCAAATCAGCACCTTTTTTCTTCAGTTTCTCAATTGTATCTTTCTGCTCAATAACTCGATCTGTCAGACGCCCTATCTGCCTGCTCTGTTTTACAACTCTATCCGATAGCTGATTCACTTCCCCCATAAGATTGACACACTTAATAATCAGATTCTTAATTACTGCTTTTAGCTTTTCTACAAACGGCAGAACCTTTTTATCTCTGTAACTATTAACACTCATCAAAGCACCCGGTTGTGGTAACTGCCATTTTTCATCTTCATCATATGCATGAATATTCCGCTCTATGGTAATTTTAGAATTTATCATTTTTTCAATTTCATCCTATAATTGCTTCTGATCCTGTTTCAATTTTTGATTACTGGATAATAACTCTTCTTTATCTTCTGATAGAGAAGCCGCTTCTTCTTTGAGAAGATCGCTTGTCAATTCTAATTCCGTAACCTCCTTTTGTCGTTCTTGTTTTTCAAATCGAGAACTGACAAGTGCTTATTATGAGTGCCCAACCTCTTCCACTGCACACCATGACGTTCCATGACCTTTGATAATACTTGCTTCTCTGATTCCATCCACTGATTCCATTCGGTAGCACCTCTAGTACCACCTTTAAATCCTTGCTCTGCCAACGCTCCTTTAAGCGAAACTCTGGTATCAAGTCCACGCTTGCTATTTTCAACAAATGGAATAAAATCAATATGAAGATGCGGGGTTTCTTCATCCATATGCAAATGCGCTGAGAACACATGAAGATTAGTATTTCTTTGTTGAAATGTTCGCATAAAATCAGACAGAATATCTTTTGCTAACTCTCCCTCATTACTTATTGCATTCATATCATCTTTATTACCAATCTGAAAGATAACCTCATGAAACAGTTTCTCCTGTTTCCCTTGACGTATCTTTTCATAGTAATTATCAATTTTTCTATCATTACGTTTTTGTTTCGCATTATAACGTTGTAATGCTTCATCAAAAATCTGGTGGTACACCGTTTTTATATTTGCATTACAATACTGTACATTATTTTTGCTCCGCTCTGCATCTACATTTTTAGCTTTGAAGGTTCTGGTATTATGGTTAATAGACCCTTTTCCTAACATTCCGCTAATTGTTCTCTCCAGGCACTATCCCTCCTAATCTTCTAATCTCTGCTAATATAGTCATCAGGGTGCTTGCACCCTCTTTTGTTACTTTTGCCAAAAGTAACGCAAAAGCACTTTTGACACTACGTATCAAAAGCACCGTTGCGCCTTGCCGGGGGCTTTCTTCATGGTATCATTTTCGGCTATTTTGATATCACTTTACAGACTACAAAAACCATACTATTCCTTGCCTATTATTTACAGGTGCGTGACACGCTCCTGTCTATTACCGTCAACGAGAATTGCTCCATCGAAAACTTCCCGGTACTCCTTTTTTATCCAGATATTCTTTTCGGGCAGCTTCTCTCTCTTCTTGGGAAGGTGCAGTTTTGTATTTTGTGTAAAGTTCATGGCGCACCATTGAATCAAGTTTTTGCTCTAACCCCTTATATACTTCGTCTGCATAATCATCATTTGACATCAGATGATACTGCAACAGTGCAATAAACAAGTCATGAGGTACTTGTACATTTTTCATTCAATCCATCCTTTCCGTGACGGTTGTGTCGATAGTGACGATATTTTTATCACTAGGTTATACCTAGAAATACCGTCACAATCGTCACATATCGTCACGCTTATTTATCTATTCGTTCCAAAATTGTCAATCGTCCATTATGAGTGCGCTTGCTTTCATAACAGATATTGCAATCATTATAAAGTTGTTCAACGCTGACATTCAGCCGCCTTGTCAACGTATTTGCTGCTATCTCCAGTCGGGGTAATCGTTCAAGCAATTCAGAGGGGCTTCCACTCCACTTTGGCGTATCCACCGTAAGCAATCCTGCTATCGCTTCTAATAATGGGTCTGGTGGCACTTTCCACAATTCTGTTTCTGCCTTTGTCAGCATCCAGACACAACGTTCCCGATCAAAGTCAACGGTCAATTCTTGATCCTGTTGGTCACGCCCTACAATATCCATAATCGCTGTGTTAGCTGTACGCTTTTTCTTCTGCATGATGAATGCACCATCTGCTGCACCTAACAAACCGTTTGTACCAGAAATCATATCAAAGCTATCATCTGATTCCATCTTCCGGGTATGGTGAACCACCAGCAAACATATACCATATTTATCACTAAATTCCTTCAACTTAGTTACTATCTCATAGTCATTAGCATAACTACTTCTATCCCCGCTTGCTTCACGTACTTTTTGGAGTGTATCAATAATAATCAATCTTGCGTCTAAATGTTTCTGCACAAACGCCTCTAGTTGTAGTTCCAGCCCCTCATTCACTGCCTTAGCCTGTGTTGCAAAATGCAGCTTATTACTACCTTCAATGCCAAACATCCGGAATAATCGCCGTTGAAGTCTTGCATGGTCATCTTCCAGTGCCAGATAAAGAACTGTGCCTTGGTGAACTGGGTATTCCCATAGTGGCAATCCTGCCGCCACATGATAGGCTAATTGAGCCATAAAAAATGATTTCCCCACTTTTGGTGCACCTACAAAAAGGTACATTCCTCCGTACAAAAAGCCATCAACAATAGGTGTTCTCAGCGGATAGACAGTATCATAAAGCTCTGTCATAGATATAGTATCAAGTCCGCTTTGCCCAGATTTCTCTGGGCTTTTTACGGCTTCTACATTGATTTGTTGCTGTGAATTTGATATAATCTGGTTAGTATTTACTTGAATCGACTGTTCCTCATCTGCGCCAACAGATGAAACCGGAGCGGTCGTTTTATTATTCATCATCATTCATCTCCTTTCAGTCCATCTAAAGTGATTGCAACAAGCTGTAAAGTATAGTGCAATTCATCATTCTCCTCACTACACACTTCTAGTCGCTTCAACTCCTCATAGATATCGGCCATCTTATTTTTCAGTGCCTTATAAACTCTCGGATTCCCCTGCACCACAACATCCTGGCACATTAACCGTCTGATAATATAGTCCTGTTTTTTCAAGCCAGATAATGCAACCACATCATTTAACAAATTTGCTTCTTCCTCCGACAATCTAAACCCTACTTTACGATTCCTCCATCTTCCTTTATTATCAGACCCCCTTTCCATTTGCATCCCCCTTTATCATTCGTTCCATCTCTAATTTTTCAGCCATCTCCGTTTGCACTGTAGGAAACAAGTGTGCATAACGATAGGTTATTTTTTCTGCTTCATGTCCAACCCGGCTGCCTATTGCCAACACTGAAAATCCCATGTTAATCAATAACGATACATGACTATGCCGGATATCGTGTACCCTTATCCGCTTTACACCTGCCTGTTTTGCTCCTCTGTCCATCTCGTGGATAAGATAAGACTTTGTAACCGTAAACAATCGTTCTGTTGGCTTAATATCGTAGAGCAGGTGAATATACTCCTGCAATTCCTCACACAAAAACGGTGGCATCTTAACAATCCGATTGCTTTTTACAGTCTTAGGACTTGTAATGATGTCCTTACCTTTGGAACGATGAAATGTCTTACTGATTGTCACGGTCTGCTTCTTAAAATCAAAATCAGCAGGGGTAAGGGCTAATAATTCACCAGAGCGAATCCTGCACCAGTAAAGCATTTCAAAAGCATAATAAGAACGTGGTTTATCCATCATAGCTTCTGCAAATTTCAAATACTCATCTTTTGTCCAGAAATCCATCTCCTTTTGAATTTCTGTTCCTATCGTTCCCGCCCGACGTGCCGGATTGTACGGTAGATTATAGAAGTTCACCGCATGATTGAAAATAGCTGTAAGCTGCGCATGAATTGTTTTTAGATAATCAGAGGAATAGCCCTTCCCTCTTTTATCCCGGTAGGCTAATAATTCATTCTGCCAGGCAATTACATCTTTTGCTTCTATTTCTGTAATTTTACGATTTCCGAAATACGGCAAAATTTTTGTCCGTACTACATGCCCCTTAGACTCCCAAGTGCTTTGTTTCACTCTTTGTTTCTTATCTGTTTCATAGACCTCAAAGAAACTATCAAAGGTCATGTCTAACTTTGCTCCCTGTTTCAGCATTGCTTCATGCTCCCACGCTTGCGCTTCACGCTTTGTAGCAAAGCCCCTTTTCTGTGTCTGTTTCCGCTCTCCTTTCCAATTTGTAAAGCGATACAATACTCGCCATGTTCCTGTCGCATTATCTTTGTAAACAGCCATTCTTTTCTATCTCCTTCCTCATTCGCTGTAACATACTTTCTTCTGGAAAAACGTTGTATTCACACGCCCCATCACTGTTAAATATCCCTGTTTCTGTAATTCTCCATTTAGTTCCCGTACAATCTGATATGCTTTGGATTTTGATACTCTTAATTCCGCAGCCACCTCTTCTACAGTCATAAATGATTTCTCTGGCATATAGGCATCACCCTCCTTTTCTTATTTTTCTTTGCCGTTCTCTCCATCCAGTTCCGACAGGCAACCTTTCCTGGCGCTGTGCCGTATTCCTTTCCTTGACAGGCTCTCATACTGGTCATTGCCTGTTTCCCCGGAATCGTAGCTATTTAGACGGTCATTCTATTGTTCTTAACTTAATTAGTTTAAGTTTCTCTTGTATCATACTAAACTTTTTCCGTTAAGTCAAGTGGTTTCTAATAAAATCTTAACTTTTTTATTTAAGTTATTCTTGCTATTTCTATTTACACATGTTATACTCAATTTAACAAATCTGTTTAACTATTCAGTCATGTGCAGAAGAATCAAGCTGGCGTGACACACTAAATCAACATAAATACTTGGAGGTTTTATTATGGCAATTGGTAAGCGTATTAAATTCTTTCGTAATAGAAAAGGGTTAAAACAGAAACAATTAGGCGAAATGCTCGGTTTCATGGGAAAAACCTCTGATGTTCGTATGGCACAATACGAAGCGGAAGCCAGAGTACCGAAAAGTGATCTTGTAAATGAAATGGCGCATATTTTTGATGTCAGCCCCCATGCACTCACAGTACCCGATATTGATACTTATATCGGTTTAATGCATACACTATTTACACTGGAAGATACTTATGGTTTAAAAATCAGTGAGATTGATGGTGAAATCTGTCTGCGGCTGGATAAATCCACCGGGACAACCTATACTTCCATGTTTGATATGTTGTACGCATGGCAACAGCAAGCGGCTAAGTTAGAAAACGGTGAGATCAACCAAGAAGAATATGACCAGTGGCGATACAAATATCCCGAATTAGATAACGCAAATCGTTGGGCAAAAGTTCCTTCACAGGAACTGTCTGACTATCTGATTGAAGAATACAATAAACAGTCCACTAAAAAGAAGTAAATTTTACGCATTCAAGATATGGAGGATCAATCATGATTAGCTTGATTGTCGCTTATGCAAGAAACAGGGTAATTGGCATCAATGGAATTATTCCCTGGAAAATTAAAGGCGAACAAATTAGGTTCAAGGAATTGACCACAGGCAATGTTGTCATCATGGGAAGACGTTCCTATGAAGAAATTGGGAAGCCATTACCTAACCGAACTACCATCGTCATCTCTACTACTAAAAAAATTAATAGTGAAAATTGTATGACTGCCACTTCACTATCAGAAGCATTACAGTTAGCCGGAAAAAGAGATGTATATATATCCGGCGGCAATCGTGTTTATGAAGAAGCCTTACCCCTAGTAAAAAGAATGTATGTTACCGAAATTGATGCGGATATTGAAGGTGATACTTTCTTCCCTGTATTCAATAAACAGGATTTCACCAAAACCACCATAAAAATCGTTGCCGGAGACATTCCCTATTCGTATGTAACATACACAAGAAAATAGAATAATCACTCTCCTCATTTGGACAAAACAAAAAACCTTACCGAGTTTTCATCTCTGAAAATCAGTAAGGTTTTATATGTTATTAAAGTAAATTATTCAGTCCGTGATACCTAAAATGTTGCCAAATCGTTGCCAACGCTTAAACAAATTTGCTTGAAACCCGCATAAACACTAGCTTCACAAGTCTTTGTACATCACTCAAACTCTGGTGCGGGTGGGGTGATTGGTGGTGATTTTGATATACTTTTGTGTTTTTTTGTGGATGGATTGTTTGTATTTGTTGTATATTTTTTCTGATACGAAATTATTAGAGCCAAAATAGAGCCAAAAACCTATTCCAGTATTTCCAATAATTTATGGTTTTGAGTATAGGAACACTCAGAATACCTGCTTAAGTCTTTTCCTGATTTTTGCCATATGATTTTTTGTTTTTTTATCTATAGATTCTTCTCCAAATACTTTTTGAGCACGCTGCACATATGTTATAAAATTACCTTTGATATTGCCATCTCTATCTTTAAGCCTTGCACCCTTCTTTGAGTATTTTTCGTATACATTATTACAGCTTATCCTTTTTCCTGACGATGTATACCCTCCACTTTTTACAATAGTATTTAGTTTTCTATACAGTCTATAATAATATTTGGTAATAGTTTTATCTCGAATAGTGATTTCTTTCCCGTCAAAAGAAAATCCCAAGTAATCAATTACATTCTTTCCATTTTCAATATTGTCCAAAAATAAATTATTACAACTTGTTAGTTTCATATTTTCATATTGAAAAATTTGAGTTTTTTCGGCTTGTAAATCTAATTTAGGTACTGCGTTAATTTCACTAATAATTTGATTGAAAATCCTTTTAAAGTCTTCTCGACCAATTTCAGGTAGTACTACAATAAAATCGTCACTATACCTCATATACAAACCACTATTTGTTTTCGCAATCTCATTTAATGTCTCATCGGCCAGTATCATATAAACGTTAGCCAATGCAGCACTAATAGCAGAGCCTTGAGGTATACCAAATTTTTCATTGTGTGGTTTTATAAATTTAGATTTATTTTTTTTAAACTCGATTAAATCTAATGCTCTTCTTTTTCCATTCAGTCGCTTTATGTCATCTTCCGTATCATTTAATCCATTTAGTTCTAAAATATCTACCAATTCCCATATTGAATACTTTGTGATATTCTTAAATACAGCATAATAATCTACTGGTAAATATTCCTCCCCCAAAACGTTACATAGTCTCTTTTTTAAGTAATCATGTTGAAGCGAATCAAAAAAATGCGTAAAATCTCCTATTATCACATAACATTCTTCAAATTTTCTTATATAATCAAATGCAACCTTGGCAAAATGGATATTATTTTTCTTTAAATTGTCTCTATAGGCCACTGCCACCATATCCATTCCATGCGTTTTCATATATTCATTATATGCTTGGTTAATTAAATAACCATAATATGAATAGATATACCTATCAGTATGTGCTGAATAACATAACTCCCTTGTTTTTTCTTTAATCTCGCCTTTCCCTTGACATTTTTTATACTTGTTAAAAGTTTTGCTATAATGTATGAATGGATAAAATCCATGTTTACTTACATTATTCGGCTTGCTAATATAATCCCATATTTTTTCCAAAGACACTTTTTCATCAAAGTGAGCATACTTTCTAGCCTGTTTATTCTTTTCTTTCCACTCCTGTATTTCCATATTTCCCCTTTATATAGCAAAAGGCCTATCAGTACGAGGGATAGCATCTCTTAACTGATAGGCCTTCTTTTAACGTGGTATTCAATTTTGTCTTTCGACATCTTTGATGTGGTTCCAGCTATCCAATATTCGTTCAATTCATATCTATGTTAGAATAGATTATAAGGAGATGATACTAATTAACATTCTTATGTGGTTATTCATAAGTTTGCAACCAGAACACCAGTCAGTTCTGAAAGAGCTCTTTCAGATATTGACAACAATCCTTTTCCCTTCCATCAATATGGAAGGCACTTTCAATATAACCCAAAAAACTGTAATTGTCAATAAATTTCACCTTGTCTTAATTTTCGCTAAATCCGTATTTTCTCTCTCTTTTTTTAAAGGCTACGTCCCCCCCCTCCAATATATCACAAACATGTTCTCTGATGCCTCGACTAAGAAGAATTGGCATTGCACCATCCACTTCTCTTGTATCTTCTAGTGCACCTGACACATATTCAAATTTAATTTGATCTTGATTTTCGTTCTGTAGACCGTGTTGGTTCGCTACAATAATCTCTTCCGAATCTGCACCTACAACAATATTAGGATTGTGGGTTACCACAAAAATTTGTCTTTCTTTCTTTTTGTTTCTTATATAAGTTACTAGTTCCTCATAGATTGCCCTATTATCCAAATCATCTTCTGGTTGGTCAATTAAAATAGGGCATGTATTTTCATTAAAATCTAGTAACATGCGTAAAACAATAAATGCTTTTTTCCCTTCTGACATTAAAGATAAAGTATCCCCCTGATACTCAACATCGTACCATATTTTACAATAATTTGTTGACATTATTTCTAGCAATGTAGTTTTTTCTACTTTCCCATTTTTAAATATATATTTTTCCTCTATTATCCCATCAAAGATAGAAAGTAAAACTTTTTTCAAATCATCTGTATCGGTAAACTCATAATTTAACAATTCCGTAACTGCTACACTTCTTCTATTAAAATTGTTTTCTACTATTGTTCTAAACCGTTCACTTTCAAATCTTGTTTTCGGTATGATTTTCACATCTTCCTTTTCCATTGATACATCTTTACAAATCGACTCACCTATAGAAAAATAAAGCATATGTAAATCCACTATTTTCCGTTTTGATTTGTTCGATTCTTCAACCAACTCATTCATTTCTTTGGTCATCTTATCTATCTTGTTCAGCTTTCCTTTTTCATTCTCCAATCTAGTATTGATTTCTGTATATGCAGCATTCTCTTTATAATACTTTTCACCATTACTATATCTCGTATCTGATTCAATTTTTAATAATCTATTTTCATCACTTGCTATCATTTTGTTCAATTCTTTAATTTTTTCATCTACTGCATTACTCCACTTATAAGACATTTCGTCGACCAAGTTTTTATATATAATTAGTAAATCATTTTTCACTTTTTCCCGCAAACCAATCACATTACTATCTATACTCCTAGTCATTTCCACTCTTTTTAACAGCTCTAATTGCTTACAAGTTTCTTGTAGGCCTTTTATATTCAATTCCAGTTTTTCTTTTTCATTTTTTAGTTCGATATAATCTTTTTCATCATTAGTGGTTAAAGACGACAACGATTTTTTCTTCAAATCTTGTAACTCTCCTGACAACTTTGAAACTTCACTATTAATTCCTTTTAAGTCCCCAATACTATCAGTATCACGTCTAATCTCATTCACTCTATATGATAACTTAAAATAATTTTCTATTTCATTGGATATTTCTATAATATTTTTATTAATTTGTCCATTATAAAACTCTAGTTTTCTTTTCTTTTCCTCATCACTTTTCAAAATATTTTCAATTAAGTCAATGATATCTTCAGAATTTGATGCCAACCCATTAATATATGATTGCGGAAAATATTCAACCTTTCTATTACTATCATCTGAAGAATCCTTCCACTTTAACTTCATCTCCTTTATAATTTCATCTATATATTGATTGTATCCCCCATTATTATTTTTTATATCACCAGTATAGTTTGCTAATCTTGCGATACTTCCTAACAAAATAGATTTTCCAGAAGATCTTCCACCAATAATTGCATTCATATTCGAATTAAATGGTATCAATTGTTTGCCGAAATCCTTATGTTCAATCTCTAAAGCTTGAATTACTTGATAATCACTTTTTATTTCTGGCATTGTATTTTGAACCTTAACTCTTGCTTCTGGTTCATAAATTATTTGCCTCAACCCTTCAAAGCTTTTTTCAGCTTTAATCCATGTAAATGAGTCTCCTATACTATCCAAGTCATGTGCATCGGATGCTATGATTGAAGGTTTTCCATATTGTTTTAAATAAAACGTTACATTTTTTTCTTCATTTGTCCCAAGTTCACATATATCAATATAATCTTTCATTAGTTCGTCTTTAACTGGACCTAATGAGTCGACAAGATCTTTCACATTCCTTTTTGACTTACCTTCATGTTTCATTTCCTCAACACTGTTGGTTTTGTCACCTGCATGAACAGACACGACACCGCCATAACTATGAATTAAATTAGCCGCTTTCTTAAAATCGACCTGCACCTTAAACATACCAGTTTTAAATGCCTTGGTATCATCTGCAGTCGTGGATTCTTCTCTCCCTTTTGCCATAATATGTACTTCTGATAAATCTAGCTTGTTCAATACAAGTTGCTCTATTGCTTTTTGATTCAAAACTATATTACCATATTGCTCAGGAAATAATCCTATCATGTGTACGGATTTTGCCCCATATTCTGTCCTAAATTCTATTCCGCTAATGACTGTTATACCATTCTCCCTACCAAGTCTTTTTATCTCATCTAAATTTTTCACTGTGTGATGATCTGTTAAGGCTAGTACCGATATCCTTTTTTCCAAAGCCTTTTCTATTATCTCTTTAGGTGTTCCTTTTCCATCAGAAGCATTTGAATGAATATGCAAATCCCATTTCCCCCATTCAGATCCCGCGTAATTTAATGATTCCATACATTTCCTCCAAAGTAAATTTATTTATATATTCAAAGTATCTTTACAATCAATATAAAGGTCTTTTACAATTATTATTTACTTGGATAATTATACCATTTTATAAAGAGAAATGGAAGGGATTATCGTGTAATCTGCCAATCTCCTTATTTCTTTAATGTATTGTTACGAATCACCTCATCTTAGCCCAAACCTCTCCCCATCCGTCCTCCTCACTCCAATAATATCCCCTTGCATGCTGCAAGTGAACGTATACGACACCTCATCCACCATAACCTCAATCGTCATCCCATCCTGCTCCAGCATACAAAACACATCAAACTCCAGTTCTTCCCTTTCCCGATTCAGAAACCTACTAATCGCCTCTTCTGTCTGCGCCTCCAACGCTTTCCTTTCATCCGTCACATCTTCTCCATCACAATAAGCCGAAACAACCTCTCCTCCGGCAGTCACAATCATAGAAGAATGCCCTTCCTCCTCTTTTTCTGCACATCCGCCCAACATCAGAGCACATAGCACCACTATTAAAATTCTTTTCATACGCTCTCCTTTTGTCTCATTTTTACAACCAGTTAAGGCAAAGTTCTAGGATAGACTAAAAGTGCAAATTATGATACAAGAAATGGGGGATTTTATATGCCAAAGCCACGCACTAAAACCGGAGAGAAGAATCTCATAGGTTTACGTTTAAAGAATTTACGGAAAGAACACAATCTTTCCCAGCGTGACCTCGCCCGTCAGTTACAATTAACCGGAATTGATATGGACAAAAACGTCATTACCCGGATAGAAACGAATAAAAGATATGTGACAGATTTAGAACTGAAAGCCTTAACTGAAATATTTCAAGTTACTTACGATTACTTAATTGATGGCTGCGTAAAGAAATAGCAGTAGTCGTACATTTTCATACATAGACATTTTGTGATGAGATTGAAATTATCCGTAATCACCTCTAAATCTTTATCCTCTTCTCCAACACCCAGACGTTCGCAAATATGCCAGTAAGCATCCAATATCTTTGAATATGCTTGCTGGCATGTTTTACCTTCTGCGTATTCATCTGCCACATACCCGCTTTCCTCTGGTGGGTTATTTGTCAGGTCTAAGGAACCATTCATCAAATCAAAAATTAACATTTTAAATTCTTCTGTTGTTCTTTCCATGTGGTTCTTCCTTTCTTTTGTCTCACTTTTACAACCGATTGTACACCCGTTTCAGAGTAAAATCAAGAAAAAGTGCAAAAACTGATACAAACGAGATCAAGTTGAAAGGACACCTATGAAAAGACTACGCACACAAGACGATGGTAAAAATATTATTGCTGCACAGCTCAAGGCTCTAAGAGAGCATTATGGCTATTCTCAGCGTGATTTAGCCGAGCAGTTACAGCTAGCAAATTTTGATGTAGATAAAAACATGATTACAAGGATTGAAACCAACAATCGGTATGTTTCTGACTTTGAGATAAAAGCATTAGCAGAATTTTTTGACATTTCCTACTCTTTTCTGCTAGATGGTGTTTTGACCGAAACAGACCGTAAAAAATATCCTGATTTATAAAAGAAATAGCTTCCCTTATTTTTGTGGAAGTTATCAGACTCTATTTGCTTCTTACTCAAACAAGATTTAATGTTAATCTAGGGATGTGGTACCCATTACAATTACATAGGTACGCCATCCCTTTTTCATTTTGCTTATTTGCCCAATACTTTACAAACATTTTTGTGTAACAATAATCAAGGCAGTAGCAATCTTCCTCTATCTATCATGGTATATCTTGAAAATAATCAGAGAATTTCTTCTTCCTTTTTTTAATTTCTTCGGACTCTTTTTCTTCATCCAACTCTTGAACCTGGGCATCACGTGTTCCCGAAAGAACTTCAAGCATCTTAGCTATCTCATTTTGGGCTATGGGACTTGAGCTCAAGGATTGGCCCACTATTAGGATGAGAAATATTTTATATATCTTTTTTTTCAATCAAATTCCTCCAATTCAATCTCTGCTTTGCTTCACTTTAGTTATAAGCAAGCCGTTTATCCTCGCTACCTATTTGCATACAAAAAGGAAGCCATTTTACAATTCTAAAAATGACTTATAACTACCAGCACAATTGCAAAAAGGATTCTTATACTAGTAGATATTTACGCTTTGTACCTGATTTGATAAGGAATTGATTTAATTGTCCAGACGTACCTTCTGATTTATTAATGTCCATCCATTAGGCAATAATATAAAAAAGGTCAAAAAGAAAAATAGAAGAACCACAATAAGAAAAAGAAGCAGACTGATTCCTTGTGGGATAGCTGCAATCACGAACATCGAACATATATTCTTAGTTATAACTTCATTATGAGAATTATTTTTGTTCAAAAATGAAGCCTTAAAATCGGTAGTGTTATCACCGTCTCCATTGGCAACGGCACTTTCTGAAATAGCCCACGTCTCAGTTATAGTTGCCTTATCTAATAATTCATAAGAACTATAAATACTACAAAAGGACACGTTTATAGCTAAGCACATAGCAAAAAGAAGCATAATAAAAATGATACTAATACGAGATAAACGATTTTTCTTGTTATTAATTCCCATTATGGCTCCCTTCTTAACTTCTACTACGTCCAATGTGGTGCTCTCATATGTTGAGATGTCGGAAAATTTAAATTCACTTAATTATACCAGAGTAAAAAGAAAAAATGAAGCACTGTATTTTGATTCTACTGACAAACAGTGCTTCATAGTATAAAAGACATTGCCTACTGTCTGATAGCTCTCCCGCTTTTTGGGAAATCCATTTCTTTTATTGAATCCAATTTAGCAGCTATAATAGTGCCGCCAGTTCCGTCTATGCATATATTAGTTCTTTCAGTACCATTTCCTCTGCAGAATATCTAATATTATTCAATAATCCCACCCATTTCATTTGTTCTCGGGCTTTCAATTCTTCAGTAGCACCTTGCTGCACTTTCATCAATTCCACCAGTCTTTCTACCCTCTCCGTTGCAACCTTGTCTATATTGTTTAAATGCTCTGTCAGCCGCCCTTGAGTCAACATAGAGGTATATAGTACCCGCTTATGTTCCTTTAAATATTGAAGTCTTAATTTACCATATTTGCCATAAGCCGGCACCGCTTCTTGTGGCGGCAATATATCCGGCAAATAGTAATCTCCTACCAATGTGTAAGACAATCCATTTTGTTCATCGTAAATATGTTTTTCCATAAGTTCTCCTTATCTTGCGCCCCGATCTCGGGATCGGGAGCGCACTTGCTTTTGCTTGTTATCTGCTTCCTTCATTCTTTGCCTGTTAATTTCCAGTCTCTCAAGTATACTGACTGGCTCGGACTTCTTATCCGTACTGTTTTTCCATGCCTTTACTGCTTTTTGATAACTTCCATAATCTGCTTTTGCAGCGTTGTAGTCTTTCAAAAACTCTTTCATATTTTTGTAGCCATAGTCCTTTACCATATTAGATAAATGCTGTTTCATACCAGAAATCTGCGTGCTTAATTCTTCAATTGTGTCCTGCAGTGCCTTTCGCTGCCTTCCTTTGAAAATGCCTTTCATGCTCTCAAGTTCTTTTTGACATTTCACTAGTTGCTGCTCTCTTTTGTAAATCCCAATATTCTGATTATTGAGCTTTTGATAAATCGTCTCCAGTCTTGGAAAACGCTCAGCAAGATCAGACTTTTGAGGCGGTGTTGCTGGCATATTTCCGCCATACATTTGTTCAACTGGAAGCTCCATCAACCGCTCCTCTTTTTCCCTATTAAGCTGCATGGTATTTAACACTTTAAGCACCAGTATTTGTAATACTGTAATAGCCACTTCTAAAACATTTGCAAATAACTGCGGACACTTCCCCTCTTTTCTTACCGAAACTTGTATCTTCTCTGAAATCTCCACAAGCTTAATTTTCATTACCTGCATCTCCGGCACTCCCCCTAATAGTGCTCTATCCACTGTTTGATTCCATTTCTGCCTTAACCGATTATCAGACTCTATCTGCTCTGCCTTTGGATTCCGTTTTCCTATTTTCTTCATAGGCAAATATACCCCTGATTTATCAAATACCTGTAATTGTTCCTTCTCATCCTTGACATACAGATTAATCAAATTAGTGAAGGATGTTTTTACCTCATCCAGAAACTTTTCCGATTTGAACTTCACATCTTTTGTTGTAAAAATCTGCCGTTCATATACATCGCCTTTTGAAATAATCTTACAGCCATTTTTTAGCTGTCCGGCTTGATCCAATATTTCTTTTTTCGTCCGCACATGCTTTCCCATCTCATTGTAAAACATATTGCGGGTTGCGACTTTTTCGATAGGCTCCTCCAACAACTTCCGTTCCGAAAAGATCAGATGGATATGATAATTTGTCTTCCGCTTATTATGATGTAGTGCTCCGATAGCTTCTACTCCATACTGTTGCTTAAAATGCTCTACAAACGATTTCAGCAGCATACTCGGCTCATACTCCACAAAGCTTTCCGGCAAGGCTATAATCAACTCTCGTGCTTCTATGCACGTCCCTTCCGTACCACTTTTCTTGAACTCTTCTTGATTGCACTTTGCTAAGTCAGACCAAAATTTCCGTTCTGTTGTCTCATAAACCGCATACAGATTTTCTTGTCTTGCATGACTGGATATATAGCTAATTCTGCCTTTTAGATTTGTCAGCTTCGACATCTGAACAAATGAGTGTCTTGGCAATAGGCGTTCCCCCTTTCGGCAATTTTGTGAGTGGATACCTTCGGGTATCCGTTTACGAACTCCATGCCCGTTCCCGGGCTCAATGCCTCCTGCAAGGACGAAATAGACCCGGAGCATAAACGAAGTTTGTGCGATGGGTGTATTTCGCTCTCATGCGCCGAGGGCTCTAAAAAGCCAGTTTAGGACTTTGAAAGTGTAATGACACTTTTTACATTTGGGGCGAATCCGCACCTTACACTTGCCCGTTTCCGGGCTGCTTTTAAGTTCGTTCTATGTTGAATTTTAAAAATATAAACATCTATGCTCCGACTGTAGTTCACTGTATATTTAACCAGTTCGTATTGTTCTTCAATCCGCACTTCCCTTTGTCCGTTATTAACAGGTGCGTGACACGCTCCTGTTATTGGTGGTCAAGGAAAAGTTACCATCGGAAACTCTCCGGCACACCCCTTTTATCCAGATATTCTTTTCTGGCTTTTTCCTTTTCTTCCTCTGTCGGTGCAGTTTTATATTTGGAATATAACAGTCTCATGGTTATCGAATCCATCTTATCCATCAGTCCTTTCTCTATTTCCGTTCGAACCTCTTCTACCCCCATAATGTGATATTTCATCAACGCTATAAATAACTCCTCAGATATTTGTATTTGTTTCACTATTAACCTCCTCTTTTTCAAGTCCGCAACAATGCATTGTCTATCGGTTTTGCAACCTTGCAGCACTTATCTCCGCAAATTCTTTATACCCTGCATTGTTGCGTTCTTCATTATTGCAATTGTATTTTCCCCAGTTCCCAATACCATAGATTTTTTATTTTTTTGGCTTTAATGTCTAACTCTTTCTTGGCATTTTCAAGGGTTCTTTTAGAGATTCCTTCCTCTTCTGCAAAATCAAAAATTTCATTGCTCTGCATAGTTTTATTGCTTTCTGCAAGTCTCTGAAGCAGTTGCTTTGCCTGTTCCAACTTATTTGCTTTCGGAGCTACACCACCCAATACTTCATCTGCTGTTATATCGTAATCTCCTAACCATTGAAACCCGCTTTCAGATAACGTGAATGCTTTTGGATGTCCAAAGGCAGCAAGGTTATTTTTTATTTGGACAACCGCTCTGATATTTGCCTGACCTTCTATTCTTCCTACCAGTAAAACGCTTCTCGCTACTGCAAAGAAGTCTATGGAACCCATTCCTCTATATGCAGCTTTGTTTCCTGCCGCCTTATTCATGTGACCAATCAAAACGATGGCACATTGATATTTCTCTGCCAGCAGTCCTAATTTCTTTGTCATATCTCTGGCTTCATTTGCTCGATTCATGTCCATTCCTCCACCTAGATACGCTTGTATCGGATCAAGAATCAACAACTTGGCATTTGTCTTTATAAGTGCCTCTTCCAACCTTTCATCTATCATCGAAAGTGTCTTTTCACTTTCGTCAATAACAACAATTCTCTCACAATCTGCTCCCGCCAATTCCAGTCTTGGTTTTACCGTATCAGCTAGTCCATCTTCCGCCGTCTGATAGATTATATTCATAGGCTCTGACACTTTTATATCCCCCTCCAGACCTGTCCCCTTTGATAACTGAGCCGCAATGTTTAAGACAAACGTGGTCTTACCATCCCCCGGATCACCTTGAATAATTGTCAGCTTTCCGTATGGGATAAAAGGATACCACAACCACAGTATTTCCTGTGACTGTACATCCGACATTTTAATTAACTTTAATTCTGTTTTTTGTTCTTCCATAGAGCCTCCATTCGTATGATTTTTGTTGATACTCAGGAAAACCTCTGCTATACTTGTGCTGTAATCATTTGTCTTATTGAGCTTTGTAGTTCAATCGGCAAAGATAGCAGAAGCTTTCTGTTATCAGAAGTCCTAACAGTTGCTGCTGTCGGGACTTTTTTCTTTGCGCTCCTCTGTTTCCTGCCAAAGATACCTCGCACCGTCTAACATCCACATTATGGCTTTCAGCATGCTCAGGCAGTCATTCCTCATTTCCTTTATTCCCTCGGTTGACAATGTGACCTCTTGTTGCTCAAACTGGCTCACAATATCTATAAGGTTCATCTGCATCATCTGCAATTCCTCTACCAACCGATAAACCACTTCCTTTTTTCCTACTACACATACTCTGTTATAAATGCATGAACGAATGAAGTAATCCTTCTTTTGCATTCCGCTGGCGGTAATCTTTGCTTCAATTTCATCACGTTCCCTTGGGGAAACCCGAAAACTGATTGTCGGGTATTTATGAACTCCGCTCATGGTTGTGCCTCCTCTCCATTGGCAATTTCTAGCTGCTCCGCTAATTCCGCCTGTTTATTGGGATATAAATGTGAATAGGTGTTTAATGTAGTTTCGATTTTCTCATGCCCCAAACGCTCTGCAATCGCCAATGGCTGAAATCCCATTTCCACAAGCAGGGATGCGTGTGAGTGCCTTAAATCGTGCAGTCTGATACGCTTCACCCCCGTTTCCTTTATCCCCCTCACAATCTCATGTTCCATAAATGACTTGGTGAATCGAAACATTCTTTCTTTGGGAGTAATGCCATATAGCATACTGCAATATTCCTTTAATTCCTCTGCAAGAAATGAAGGAATTGTCACTTTGCGGTTACTTTTGGGTGTCTTAGGCGGTGTTACCATATCTTTACCTTTAATGCGCTGATATGACTTCGTAATACTGATAATCCGCTTTTCTAAATCAATATCTTCATAAGTCAAAGCCAACAATTCTCCAATCCTAATTCCAGTCCAATATAGAATCAGAAAAGCCATTTTTGCTTCTGGTTTTTCTTCCATAGAAGTAAAGAACTCTTTAAACTCCTGCTTCGTCCAAAATTCCATTTCATCTGCTTTGCCCTTGCCAATGCTGCCTGCCTTTCTACAAGGATTATCTTTTAAGTCGTAATATTTGACTGCGTAATTAAAGAGTGCTGCCAACTGATTATTGATACTTTTTAAATACGTGGGTGCATATCCCTTTTTGATTAACAGGTTCTGCCACTCTCTAATATCAGCAGTCCTAATCTCGCACATCTTCTTATTCTTAAAGTAAGGCGTTACCTTCAAATCAAATACATAGCGTTTGTTAATAATGGTGCTTTCCCGTAAACGGTTTTCCATATCTTTGAAGTAAATCTCTACAAAGTTATCGAATTTAATATCTAAATCCCGTTGCTGTTGCTGCCGGAAATCTCTTTCCCACGCCTCTGCTTCTCCCTTGGTTTTAAAACCTCTTTTGTTCTTCTTATGGCGTTTTCCTTGCCAGTCCTCATAATAGAACTGGCTGCGCCACAGTTTACCATCTCTCGTAACCGACATTCCATCAACTCCTTTCCTTTGTCTGCCTTACGCCAGCACCATGCCATAGAATTTTTCCTGAAAATACTTTGTCGGAACTTTTCCAGAAATCACCCTGAAACCTTTTGCACTCAGTTCCTTATTCAATCCACGAATCAACTTATATGCATACCCTCTGGATACTCCCAAAAGTTCGGCAACCTCATCTGCAGTAATGTACATTTTCATCACATTCTCCATATTCATTTCTCCTCTCATGTTTTTCTCAAGGTACACTATTGTGTACTTTTGTAACTCTCACTATACAGTACACTTTTGTGTTCGTCAAGTATTTTCTATAACTTTTTATACACAAATGTGTCCCCATGTGATAAAATGCAAATATGGAGCAAAATATGGAGGATAATGATATGAGCACTGGCGAAAAAATCAAATATTTTAGAAATATGCGTGGAATATCGCAAGAAATGCTTGGACAACTTTCTGGCATTAACTCTGCCACAATTAAGAAATATGAATATAGCATTCGCAATCCAAAGCCAGATCAATTGCTTAAGATAACAAATGCACTGGGAATTAGCATTAACCTTTTTATGGACTTTGATATAGAAACAGTATCTGATGTGCTGTCATTGCTATTTAAGATGGATGAGCAGGTCGATATGACCTTTGAAGCGGAGAAAGATGAAGAGGGAAACTTTATTCCTGACACAATGAAAATATCCTTTAATAATCGTTTCATAAATAAAAAGCTATGTGCTTACCTAAAGGCAAAACAATTGCAGGAAAAGATTGAGAATGACAACCACAGCTTTAAAGATAAAACTCAGCATCAAGAAGTGATAGGAGCAATGGCAAAGGATTTGGAAGAAATCAAGAATCACCTTGTGGATGACAGTATGGTGGTGAAGAAAGGAGCACAAGGAATAACAGTTAAAGTTTTTCATTAAAATTGTAAAATTGATTTTTATACACAATTTATTACAGAGTATGTATGTAATTATTAAGAAATATGTCCATATCTCCTATTATATGGCATAATAACTACCTATTAAGAATCGGAGGAAAACTATGAAATGGTTTGGTAAATCTAAAACTGCTGATATGAAAGAAAATAATATTAAACAAATAGAAAATATTGAAAATGCAGCTACTCAAGTCAAAATCAATACTGCTAAAGAATTCGACCTAAATATAGAAAAGATATTAGAAAATTGGGAGATTTATCATGCAATAAGAGAAATTATTTCTAATGCTCTTGATGAGCAAATACTCACAAATACAAACGATATCAGTATTTTTAAAGATGAGTCTAATTGGTGGCATATTAGAGATTATGGTAGAGGATTAAATTATCATCATTTAACTCAACACGAAAATGAAGAAAAGCTTGAAAGCGATAAATTAATTGGTCGGTTTGGCGTTGGATTAAAGGATGCTCTTGCCACACTATATAGGCATAAAATTAAAGTTAAAATTGTATCAAAACATGGTACCATCACCTTGAAGACGGCATCTAAATCCGGATTTGACGATATCGTAACATTACATGCTGAAATAATACCAACAGATAATCTAAACATGTTGGGAACGGATTTTTGTTTGTGTGGATGTAATCAAGAAGATATAGCTAACGCAAAAGCTCTTTTCTTAAAATTTTCAAAATGCAATATATGTGAAAAAACCAAATATGGTGAAGTCATCGAAAAAAAAGAGGATTTTGCTAATATATATATCAATGGAGTAAAGGTGGCAGAGGAAACAAATTTTCTATTTTCTTATAATATTACTTCCCTCACTAGTCAACTTAAAAAAGCCTTAAATCGTGAAAGAACCAATGTAGGAAGAAGTGCATATACCGACAGGATAAAGAGTATTTTAAAAGAGTGTAAAGCAAATATCGTAATAGATGCACTTATAAATGATTTGCAGCAATTTGGAAGTGGTAAAAGACATGATGAGCTTTCATGGAATGATGTGGCTATGTACGCTTCCAGAGAGATGGGGCGGATAAATGCATCCACAACGTTTGTAACTGCAAGAGACTTAGAACTATCCCCCTCCTTAATAGACGAAATGAAAACAAAGGGATTTACCCCTGTTGTTGTTCCTGAAAATCTAATAGAAAAAATGGAGGATTACAACAATGGCGCTGATGATGGTGAAACATTAACTACATCATCACAATATTTAAAAAATGAACAAGAGAATTTTACACCAACCCAAATAAAAATTACCGATTTAACACCACAAGAAAAGATTATTTATGATAAGACTAAACAAATTTTTCAAATAATAGGTGGCAAGCCTCAGATTGTTAGGGAAATACAAATAGTAGATAAAATATATGAATCAGAACTATATATTTCAACCGTAGGTTTATGGATACCTGCAACACAAATCATCTTAATAAAGAGAACACAATTAGAAAGTATAGAATCATATGCTGGAACGCTTCTACACGAATGTGCCCATGCGAGAAGTGGTGCCGATGATGTTAGTCGCTCTTTTGAGCAAGAATTAACAGATATGATCGGCACATTGTCATCCAGACTTCTACATATATGAAATTATTTACCATAATTACTTTTACTCTTTTTAAAAAATAGAGCCAAAGTAGAGCCAAACGGCATAAAGCAACCCCGGGAATGCCCATTTCACAAGCATTCCCGGGGTTCTGTCCGCTATTCAAACTCAATCGTAGCCGGCGGTTTCCCCGTACAATCATAAAGCACCCTATTCACATGCTTCACCTCATTCACGATCCTGCTGGTCACCTTCCCCAGCACATCCCAAGGCAGTTCTGCCGACTCCGCTGTCATAAAATCTGATGTAGTAACCGCACGCAATGCCACAGCATAGTCATACGTTCTCTCATCTCCCATAACACCAACAGATCTCATATTCGTAAGTGCCGCAAAATACTGCCCGATCTGTTTATCAACACCAGCTTTTGCAATTTCCTCACGGTAAATAAAATCTGCTTCCTGTAAAATCTCAATTTTCTCGGCCGTTACTTCCCCAATAATGCGGATAGCAAGTCCAGGACCCGGAAATGGCTGTCTGAATACCAGATAATCCGGGATGCCAAGTTCTAATCCGGCCTTACGTACTTCATCTTTAAATAAAAGACGCAGTGGCTCTATAATCTCTTTAAAATCAACATAATCAGGGAGTCCTCCCACATTGTGGTGTGACTTGATCACTGCTGATTTACCTAAGCCGCTTTCGATTACGTCAGGGTAAATCGTTCCCTGTACCAGATAATCTACCTTACCGATTTTCTGTGCTTCTTCTTCAAATACACGGATAAACTCTTCACCAATGATTTTTCTCTTCTCTTCCGGTTCTTCTACACCTGCCAGTTTTTCATAGAATCTGTCTTGTACGTTTACACGGATGAAGTTCAGGTCATAATGGCCTTCCGGACCAAATACAGCTTCTACTTCATCTCCTTCGTCCTTACGTAGAAGACCATGGTCTACGAAAACGCAGGTCAGCTGTTTTCCAACTGCCTTTGCCAGCATTACAGCTGCAACAGAGGAATCCACACCGCCTGAAAGAGCGCAGAGCACTTTTCCATCGCCTACTTTTTCACGAATCTGCTGGATGGATGTCTCTACGAAGGAATCCATTTTCCAGTCGCCTGCGCAGCCGCAGACATTATATACGAAGTTAGACAGCATTTTTGTACCCTGCTGTGTGTGTACGACTTCCGGGTGGAACTGTACCGCATAGAGATTCTTATCTGGCATTTCCATTGCAGCTACCGGGCAAACCGGTGTGTGCGCTTTGATGTGGAACCCTTCCGGCGCATTTTCAATATAATCCGTGTGGCTCATCCAACAGATTGTCTTGCCGTCGATGCCATCAAATAATTTGGAATCTGTATCAACATCTACTTCTGTTTTTCCATATTCGCTTACAGGAGCTGTTGTTACTTTGCCGCCCAGTATATGAGCCATCAATTGTGATCCGTAGCAGATTCCCAGGATTGGAATACCCAGTTCAAATATTTCTTTTGTGCAGGTTGGTGAATCTTCCCCATAGACACTGTTTGGTCCGCCGGTGAAAATAATTCCTTTAGGATTCATCTCTTTTATGGTCTCAAGATCCATGTCATAAGGATGCACCTCACAATAAACATTGCATTCTCGTACACGTCTTGCTATTAACTGATTATATTGTCCGCCGAAATCCAGTACTATAACCATTTCTCTTTTCACGGTTTGTCCTCCTACGTTTTCATTCATTCCTTAGTCTTTATGATGCATTCTCTCCATTATAATGGAAGAAATACAGTTTTACAAGTAATTTACTTTATTTTTTTCATCCTATTTTTAAATAAAATACCAAATTTTTATATAAATAATTAATTTTATCCAATGCCTTTGCCTGTTGGAAAATTGTATTTAGCAGGCTGCACACTCAATTTGAAGATAGCTTTCCGTCAAATTCAGTATACATTTCCCATTGCTTGATCCGCCTTAATCAGCACAGCATTTCCCATTGCTTCATTCGTCTCAATCAGCACAGCATTTCTCAAAAACGCAGAAAAAATACATGACATACATTTTGCAAGACACCATTTTCAAAACTCTCGAATTTATATTTTCTGGTACTGCCACTTACCTCTGGCATAGCGAACCATGAAGCAGATTCCACGGAACAGCCAGTCAATGGTCATGGCAACCCAAACGCCAAATACTCCCCATCCCAGGAATTTTCCCAACACATAACTAAAGGCTATACGGAAAATCCACATGGACAATATGGATATGATCATAGTCAATCTCACATCATTTGAGGCCCGCAGCGTGTTGGGCAGTGAGAAGGACATTGGCCAGATTGTACAGCAGCAAATGGCATGGTAAGTTAAAATCTGTGTTGTCATCTGTGCCGTTACATCGGATAGATTATAGACTTTCATGATCAATGGCAGCAATAGGAAAATAATAACGTTCATGCCCCACATGGCGACATATACGATTTTCATCAGCTTTTTGGTATAATGTTTAGCCTGGTCATAATCCCCGGCTCCCACACATTGGGATACAACCGTCAGTATGGCAAATCCGATTGCCATTCCCGGTAAAATCTGGAACATTGCTATGGTATTAGAAACGGCATTTGCTGCGATAGATGCAGTTCCAAAGCCTGCAACCAAACTGAGTACCAATATTTTTCCCAACTGGAACATACTGTTTTCCAGTCCGTTTGGTACTCCGATATGTAAAATTTTACGAACCATATGTCTGTCAAACTTCAGAGTAAATGGTCTTGGAAGATGGATTTCCTGATTGGTTCTTGCAAGCAGAAGAATCATGATGACCGCTGCTACGATTCTGGAAATCAGTGTTGGTATTGCCGCTCCTGCAACTCCCATCTTCAAACCGAAGATTAAAGTAGCATTTCCGGTTATATTTATGGCATTCATAAGCAGCGATGTTTTCATGGAAACTTTGGAATTGCCCATTGCGCGAAACAACGCCGCACCGCTGTTATACAGGGCAATAAACGGAATGGAAGCCGTTACAATTACAAGATATGTCTCAGCATGTCCCATTACATCTGCTTCGATTTGCCCGAATACTCCATGCAGGATCAATCCCTGACCCAAATAGACCACAGCGGTAATAATAATGGAAAGTACGGTAGTAAACAGCACCAGCTGTTCTGCGGCTTTACAGGAGCGCTCTGCACGCTTCTGGCCTATGTACTGCCCCGCAACCACTGCACCGCCGGTCGCCAGGGCCGCAAAAATATTGATCAGCAGGACCATCACGGTATCTACCAGAGACACGCCCGATACTGCTGACTCTCCTACACTGGCGATCATTACTGAATCCGCCATTCCTACGGTTACCGACAACAGCTGTTCAATAATCAAGGGTACAATTAATTGCTTCAGCTGTTTATTCGTGAACATCATTGTTCTCTCCCCCACTTCTTCTCTTCCTGTACTTTTACACTCATCTATTTCCTTATTGTTAACTTATCATCCTAAAATCATTAACCTCTTATTCATCTTGCAATTTTACAGCATAACCATCTTCTGTCATCAAATATAGTCTTTAATCTGCCCCCATTCTTTCAGCAGACGTTCCATGTTAAATGCCGCATTTGCCGGGCTGCTGCTTGGAAGACGAATAATTTCACGCTTTGTCTCAGAAAAAGAATACTTTTGATAAAGCTCATAGGCTTTGCCGCCATTGGCATAAATTTTCCCAATATCAGCCTGTCCCAGAATCAATGGAAGATCTGCCGGTATGACATTTTTAATGGAACTGTCACTAGAACCGATAATGTCACAGCTTGCAATTACATCCCAGATAGCAATGTGGTTTTTTAATAGAAGAGACTTCTTTTCCTCTATTGTCACTGGAACTTCGTCCTCAGTCAGCGCAGCTATGATTTTCCAGAAACGATTCTGTTTGTGTCCATAGTAAAATTGATTTTCTCTGGATTTTACGGAAGGAAATGTTCCGAGTATCAGTATTTTAGAATCTTTGTCAAATACCGGATCAAAGGTATGGGACAAATGGGTATACTGTTGATTATCTTTTAATTTCATATCTTTCTCCTGTCTGATCGAAAGCCCGGCTTATGATGCCTGGCTTTTACAAGAAACTATAATATTATATCCCCAATATCTATGGAATACAATAGAGATATTATATGAAATTTGCAGCTTTTTGGCGTTTATCTGATCTTATTTGCCGGATCTTAGAAAAAAACGGGGAACATCCTTTTTCGTGTCCCCGCTTTTCATAACTCCCTTTGTGAATCCCTGACTATTGGTTTGTCTGATGAAGATATTTTTCCCGTGTAGCAAGCCCACCTCTTATATGACGCTCGGAATTGTTGACATCCAATACCTTTCTGGCACATTTCGCCAGAGTTGGATTAATCTGAAGCAGTCTTTCGGTGACATCCTTATGTACCGTACTTTTGCTTATCCCAAATTTCTTCGCTGTTTGTCTTACTGTGGCATTTTGTTCTATGATATAATTCGCAATGTCAATTGCCCTTTCCTCAATATAACCTTTCAAGGAAATCCCCCTGCAATCACTGTGTTTTTAACATTGTATGCAGGGGGGTGTGGGATTAGAATATAGGATATCGGGAATTCTATTTCAGCGTTCCTCTTCCGGCTCCCATCAGCAATTTCTCCTCATTTCCTAATTTCACAGTACAAAAATCATTGTACCGCCCGCCTCCATCATAGTGCTTTACTTCTACCAACTGAACCGTCTTTCCATCTAAAATCAGGCGTTCCTCTTTTATTTCTTGAGAAAACCAGCGTTTCTGCACCTGTCTTTGCAGAAAAAAACCTTCTTCATCTAAGATTACTTCAAACCTCTCCCGTGGAAGCTTTTCTGGCGCTTTCTGTTCCGTTGTATATCCTCCGTCCCGCACCAGAGCACAGAGATAAATCTTACCTTCAGAGTAATATAAATAGCTGCTTTCTGACACCAAGCATCCAAAATAAAAACCATCCAGACTATCTAAATCCCCGTCTATTATTCTATTTACATCCGTTTTTCTCTTTTCTTCTTCTTCCTCATTGCCTTTTTGTAAAAAATCATTATACAGCCCGACATATGCGGACCATTCCTTAGCGATTTTCTCTGAAATCGAATCCGGCGCCAGTTTGATTGCTTTTTTTGCACATTCCTGAGCTTCCAGAACGTCTTCTGAAAGCATCACACCCATCATATATTCATTTAAATCATTTGTAACATATAAAACATATTCCCAAAGAATCTCATAGTCCGTCGAATATTTTTTAATTAGCTTTTTAAATCTTTTATCACTTTCCTCATATTCACCAATTGATTGCAATTGCTTAATCTTTTGCAGTTCCCGTTGCTTTTCAGAAATCTCTGGAGGTTCACCCAGCATAAATGCCGTTCCGCAATAATCGCAGACGGCTATTTTTGTAGCTAGATCAATCTTTAATTTTCCATTACAATTCTGACATACAAGTTCCTCCATTCTAAAACCTCCCTATGCACATTTTATATGAAACCTTATCGGCTTAACGTTTAGTTCGTCCTGTCAATCCAACTGCCTGTCTTTTCTCTCCAATCCCTTATGGCAAACATCACTTACTTTCATTATAACTTTCTTTTATCCCATAAGCAATATCATCCCTTCACATATTAGAACATGTTATAAATTTCAAAGCGCATACTCTTATCATAGATGAAATGTCATTGTTTCATCCATTCGCACCATGATCTCTTGCCTTTCCTAACCAATCCTGGCAATCTGCTGCCTGATATGCTAAAATAAAGTAACATGAAATTATACGCATAAACCGTATCGGTAACTATATTATATATGAACAAAAACGAGTTTTAAACCCGCTCATAAGGAGGCGAAAAATGCAACAACAATTAAATGAAAAGATTCGTGTAGAAATCAATGGTATGAGGCAAGGCATGTTTTTACAAAGTGAGAATACCAGCAATCCGGTATTATTATTTCTCCACGGCGGTCCAGGTTCACCGGAGATCGCATTCACGCAGAAACATCCAACAGGACTGGAAAAGATATTTACGGTATGCTGGTGGGAGCAGAGGGGCAGCGGTATTTCTTACCAACGCAATATTCCAAAAGAAATGATGACAATAGACCAGATGATTTCTGATACCATAGCGGTAGTGCAATATCTGCGGCGGCGTTTCGGGAAAGATAAAATATACATAATGGGGCATTCCTGGGGAACCGTGCTGGGGACGCTTACGGCACAGCGGGCACCTGAACTTTTTCACGCCTATATCGGCATCGGACAGGTTGCCCGGCAGGAGGAATCAGAACGACTGGCATATACTTACATGCTAAATAAGTTCCGAACCGCTGGAAATCAAAAAATGGTCCGTAAATTTAAAAAGTATCCTATTGATCAGGGAGGCGAGATTGGTATCAAATACCTCTCTGTACGAAGTGACGGGATGCAGAAGCTTGGCATTGGTACCATGCACCGCAGTAAATCCATGTTGGATTGCGTTAAAATTGTGCTTGGTTTTAAAGGTTACACATGGCAGGAAAAATTGAAGTTTCCAATGGGCAACAGTTTTTCTCTGAACTGTCTCTGGGATTTTGTACTCCAAAGTGATTTGATTAAACAGGTTCCCCGGCTGGAAATTCCGGCATACGTCCTGCATGGTAAATTTGATTATCAGGTATCTTATGTAATTGCGAAACAATTTGTTCAGGCCATTGAAGCTCCCCTAAAAGGCTTCTATACCTTTGATCGTTCCGCTCACAGCCCTTGTTTTGAGGAGCCCAAAAAAATGTGCCATATTTTACGCAAAGATGTGCTGAATGGGAAAGCCGATTTGGCTGACAAACAGAAACAGGAGTAAATGTTCCTATGAAAAACGCCGCAAACTTTAAAAAAGTTGCAGCGTTTTTTTGATCATAAAATTATGTATATAAGGGAGACTGCCGAAGCAATGACTGCCGCTTCAGTTATCCGTTTATTTTTCCGTATTTTCTGCTAATCCCCACTTCCTTCACTTTTCCTGCACCGATATTCCAAAGGTGACATATAACAAAAACGTTTAAAAACAGTTGCAAAATACTGGCTGGAAGAGAATCCATATTCATATGCGATCTCCGTCACAGTTCTATCGCTGTACAGAAGTTCATTTTTCGCTGATTCTATTTTTCGGCGCAAGATATATTCTCTGGGCGGTATCCCGGCTGCTTTCACAAAATTAAAATGGAAGCGGGAAACAGACAATACCATTTGTTGTGCCAGCTCCTCTATTTTAATATCATCTTTTATGTGATCTTCTATATAACGCAAAACTTCTTCCATCTGTTTTTCTTCTTTTTGTTTCTCTTTTAGATTCTTTTTTTGATTCTCTTTTTTACCTATATTATCTTCTATTTCATCCTTTATTTCACTTTCCATGTTATCTGCTGTTTTATCCTTTATTTCACTTTCCTTGTTATCTGCTGTTTTATCCTGTAAATTATCCCATATATCTTCATCCCCATATTTTGCCGTGCAGGCGGTCAAGGATATCATCAGGGAAGACAACGCATTTCGAATTCTGGTATGATAAAACTCATCCGGATTTAGCATGATTTCCATAATCTCTTTGCACATCCCGGTCAATTGGTCATTCCCCTGATAAATCCTTCCCGTTTCTGTTTGAAAATGTTCCATGAAATTCTGTGCTTCTGATTTGTCACATAGAAACCCTGAATCTATTGCGCTTTTTAAATCCACTATTAAATAATATAATGATGATTTATCTTCGGGATTCCCTCCGGTACTATGCCATTCTCCAGGCCTGGCAATAAAAATATCACCGCTGTTAACCTTATAGGATCTTTCCTCCACACTGTAAATCTGACATCCCTTTATCAGAAACACAAACTCTGTCATGTCCATATGGGTGTGCACTTTCAGCGGCCTGTGGGCTTTTGTATAATTTACTTTTCCCAAACGGAACAGCATACGTTCTCCCAGGTAATACTCCACAATCTTTTTATCCTCTTTCACCGCACTTTTCCTCCGTAAAAATCCGTCTGGATATCTTTGTTTCATTTTCAACTGCAATATAAACTCAAAAGCCAAACCGGCAATTATGATCTACAATAATCTTAACAAAAATCAACAAGAAAGGAAACACATTATGACACCAAAAGAAAATATGTTGAAAGCTATCCGGTTTGAATCACCAGACTACATCCCCATGACCTTTAAGATCAATGACTCCTGCTGGCACTCCTATCCTCAGGATTTCCTGTTTGAACAAATGGAGCGTCATCCGCTGTTATTTCCCGATTTCAAGCGTCCGTCTATGCCTTATACCCCCAAATACGCCGCAGTGGCACAAAAAGATGCCCCATTTAAAGACGATTGGGGTTGTATCTGGCACACGAGCATGGATGGAATTACAGGTACGGTAACGGAACATGCGCTGACATCCTGGGATTCATTTGAAAACTATCAAAGTCCAGATCCGGCTTACTGTATGGGTATCGGGCCTATTGACTGGACTGCTGAAGAGCGGCGCATCCAGGATCTGCAAAATCAGGGGAAGCTTGCTAAAGCCGGACTCAGGCACGGGCATACTTTCCTCCAGCTATGTGATATCAGGGGATACGAAAACCTCATTTTCGATATGGCTGATGATGAGCCAAACCTTACAGGGCTTATAGATAAAATTGAATCTTTTAACCTGTATATCATTCATAAATATCTGGATATGAATGTGGATATCATTACCTATCCGGAAGATTTGGGAATGCAGACAGGTCCAATGCTGTCGCCCTCTCATTTCCGTAAATTCATTAGTCCAAGCTATAAACGCCTGATGAAACCCACTTTAGAAAAAGGCACCATCGTTCATATGCATTCTGACGGTGATATCCGTATGCTGCTGGACGAGCTCTTAGTGAGCGGTGTAGGTATCATAAACCTCCAGGATCTTGTAAATGGAATCGACTGGATTGCAGATCGTCTGGCTGGACGGGTCTGCCTGGAACTTGACATTGACCGGCAAACCATTACTTCCCAGGGATCCCCAGACCAGATCCATCGTCTGATTCAGGAAGAAGTTCAGAAGCTCGCCTCTCCTAAGGGAGGGCTAATGATGATTTATGGCCTTTATCCTGGGATTCCATTAGAAAATGTCGTGGCTGTTATGGACGCTATGGAGCAATATGCTGTGTATTATTAGTAGATAGGATGATTTATGTACTTATTAATTGTAAGACTGATATAAAACCATAAATTGGGGTTTGGCTGAGGAAGGCAACGCTTTGTAAGAGCTAGGTCGTGTACGGAAAGATGGGGGTGGGAAACTGGTATGGACTTCGGAAGCTGGTCGCAGAACTGGTATTTTCTAACCTTTCCGAAGGGCTTTTTGGCGGCACGCAGGCATTCGCTCCGTAATCCTGATGGATTTCGCAGCTCATTGCCTGCTTCGTATCCGATGGGAGCCATCGAATACGATCCGCCAAAAAACACTCCGGAAAAGTAAGTAAATACTCAGCTCTGCTCTACGCTTCCTTCGCCCATACCAGTTTCCCACCCCCATCTTTCCGAGATTTAATTTATTGGTACAAAGCTGATTTTCTCAGCCTGTTGGAACCCGGGGTTGTGGCAGCTGTTCTTTATTGGCATTTGTATAATTGTATCATTTGTTCTTTATTGGAGTTAGCATGATAAGTATCAGTGGTTCTTCATTGGTGTTAGCATGATCAGTATCCGCGGTTCTTCATTGGAGTTACATGATCAGTATCCGCGGTTCTTCATTGGCGTTGCATGATCAGTATCCGCGGTTCTTCATTGGCGTTAGCATAATAAGTATCCGCGGTTCTTCATTGGCGTTAGCATAATAAGTATCCGTGGTTCTTCATTGGCGTTAGCATAATAAGTATCCGTGGTTCTTCATTGGTTTTAGCATGATCAGTATCCATGGTTCTTCATTGGTTTTAGTATAGTGTTTTGGCAGTCCTGTATGAAATATGGGAAACAAGATTTAATGATACTCGCTTTCCGGATCACAGGCCTAGCGTCTATAGAAAATATATCCATAAATATAATATAGGTTAAATTCTAAAACTTTTTCAATTAAGAGTAGCAGAAGTTGTGTAGCTGCATTCTAAGTTATTCAGCTTTGTGAGATTCATGCGCTTCATTCGTTCTATCCCAACAACGTCCAGCATACCCCCCCAGGGTTCCACACATTCTGAGAAAACCAGCTTTGTATCAATAAACTGCATCTCGGAAAGAGAAGGGGGCGGACCTGGACTGGTGTTTGGAAGGCGTGTAAGTGTTTTTTGGCGGATCGTATTCGATGGCTCCCATCGGATACGAAGCGGGCAATGAGCTGCGAAATCCATCAGGATTACGGAGCGAATGCCCGCGTGCCGCCAAAAAGCGCTTCAGTAAGGTTAGAAAATGCCAGTTCTGCGTTAAGCCATCCAAACACCAATCCAGGTCCGCCCCCTTCTCTTTCCGCACACTGTCTTCCAATACAAAGCGCAGCCTTCCTCAGCAAAACCCAATTTTTATTTCCCCATACACAGTTCAACTAATCTAAAGAAAATACTTCTCCTGGTTTCTAAATATCTCCGCCATAACCTCAATATTTTCCGCTGGCACATCTCCCGGTACCGCATGAGTGGGTGCCAGAATATACCCACCTTTTCCTTTCATAATGCCTGCCGTTCTGACAATGACCTCCTTTACCTCCTGGGGCGCAGCAAATGGCAATAAGGTCTGGGTACTGATCCCACCCCAAAAAGTGAGTCTGCTTCCGATTTTTTCCTTTACATCTGCCATATTATAGATTTCCGGCTGAAAGGTCTGATAGACATCCAGACCAATCTCTATGAGATCTTCAAAGACAGCTTCGATATCCCCACAGGAATGCTGTATTACATATTTATCAGCACTTTTGATCTGGTGGTACATTTTTTTCATTTGAGGCCGTATGAATTCCCGCCATTTCTCAGGTCCCATGATCATTCCTTTCTGCTGACCCCAGTCATCTCCCAGACAAATGCCGTCAATATCATATGCCAACGCAATCTGTATTAACCGACAGTTATAATCACAGATCTTTCCCAGCAGTTCATGTACAAAGTCCGGTTCTTCTATCATGAACACCAGTAAATTCTCCATTCCGCACAGCGTCCATGCACGCTCGAACATAGAAAAGCTGATAGATGCTGCTTTAAATGTATTTCTTCCATTTTCTGAAAGCTGCCTTAACTTTTCACGTACCTGCTCCTCCTTGATTTCCGGGAAAGAATAGGATTTTAAATCCTCCGGTCTGCAAAGGATACAGGAGTCAATCACTCCGATATCCTTATCCACTCCGTTTCGGTTCCAGCATACACCAAAATCATCCATAAAATATCCTGGCTTGTCTGTGACCTCTGTATATCCGCTGTCAATTCCTGCCATATCAATATCATTGTCCAGCGTATCCTGATAATTACTAATTCCAGTGAATTGATGCATCTTTTCCAGCTCTTCCGATCCCAGCTCAATATAATGGGGTATTCTGTCTGTTTCCAAATGTTTGATGCAGTTTATTACCCGCTCTCTGCCTGTCATAATCTTCCCTTTCTGAGTCTGTTCTCATTATGTAGTTTGTCCGCAGTACACATCTTGACTCAATGCATGTCTTGACTCTCTTCACATCTTGACTCAATGCATGTCTTGATTCTCTTCGCCTCTTGACTCAATGCATGTCTTGATCCTCTTCGCCTCTTGCCCGCAGCACGTGTCTTCCCTCAATGCATATCTTGACCCTCTACACATCTTGCCTCTCCAACTACACCTTAACAACCGTCCCCATCACCCTGGCTTCCTCCGCTGCAAACGCAATCCTGTGCCCCTGGAGTGCTGACAGGGCTCTGGTACCTCCCGCTCCATCCTTATTTTCTCTGATCAACTGCAGAAATTCTTTCATTATCCCATAGTCTCCGCCGCCATGCCCTTCCTTTATAGCATCAATCAGAATCGTCTCTTTTTTTCCTTTCTTAAAATCGATTAATTCAATGTGGTCGTCTTCCAGCCTGCCGCTTATTTCCCCTTTGCTTCCCATGAGCTTTATGACTCTGCTGCAATCCCAGGAAAAAGCACTCATGGTAAAGGATGCCGTAACATGATTGGTAAATTCCAGATTCACAACCTGATGGTCTACCACGTCGTTATCACAGTCATAGACACATCTGCCATAAGGTCCTGTCCGAAGTGCATCCAGGATGGCTTCCTCGCTGGTATCCGGGCTGACTACTTTTTTAATAACATCTGCCTGCCAGTTATCTTTCCAGTCTATATATATCCCCGGGGCATAATAAGCACACTCATCTGCTGCCGGACATCCATCTGTACATCGTTTTGCAGCTGACGCAGGTGCCTTTTCTTTTTTAAAGTGCCCCAGAGATCCAAAGGAAGAAACTCTGCTGCAGTCAGCATCCGCCAGCCACAAAAGGATGTCCATATCATGACAGCATTTTGCGAGAATCATAGGGCTGGAACTTTGGCTGTTTCTCCAGTTTCCCCGTACAAAACTGTGTGCCTGATGCCAGTATCCCACATTTTCAATCAACTGAATATTCTGCAATTCACCAATTTTATTTTCATCCAGCAGTTTTTTTATCATCTTAAAAAATGGGGTATAGCGAAGTACGTGGCATACTAAGAATACATTCGGATATTCTGCCACCACTTTTTCCATTGCAGCACATTCATCCGGCTGGTTGGAAACAGGCTTTTCCAGTAAAATATGATATCCTTTCTCCAATGCCTTTATTGTTGGAGAA
>NZ_JAWYAJ010000359.1:0-11515 GCF_034124845.1 Robinsoniella sp. | reverse complement strand
CATTTTATCCTGCTGAAAAAAAGTTTCCCAGTTTTCAAAACAATTTTCGTCCGGTATATGAAACTCCTTTTGAAAGGATTCCCTCCGCCTGGGATCGGGTTCCGCCACCGCAATAAATTCCAGTTCTTCCGGATGCCTGCCTGCATAGGATGCATAAGCCTGGGCTCCCCGCTGTCCTGCCCCGATCAGCGCCGCTTTTATCTTTTTCATCCGTTCTGTCCTCCTGTTGTTAGTGAATAACGTTCTACAGCTTCAATCATCACTTCATAATTTTTATATACATTTTCGGAAAGTATCCTCCCCAGCGGGCAGGACGACGGCATCAGCACAAAGCCTCTTCCCTCACCTTCCATCCCCTGGCACATGGCATGTTCCACTTTCATTTTAAATTCTTCCTGGCCCATCTGCTCCATATCACTGATTTCAAGCCCTCCAAATAATACCATCTGCTGCCCATATTTTTTACGCACTTCGGATAACTCTACATCGCCCTGGGGAACAGGTTCCATGGGATCCAGCCCGGAACAGCCGGTCTGTGCGGTATACTCCAGTATATCTTTCTGCCTTCCATGCTGATGGATTCTGGCAAAACCGCCATACTTCTGTATTACCCCAACCAGCTCCCGGTCATAATCCGTTACATATTCCTTATACAGTTTCGGTGGCAGATATGGCGGCGCCGCATATTCCGGACCATATATACGCCAAAGCCTCCCCGGCAGATCTTCGGCAATCCGCGCCGTTTTTTTTAATAATATTTCCTGTGCCTTTTTTAACGCTTTATGAAAAAGTTCCCCCTCGGTCATCGCTATGATCATATACTCTTCCATATCCATCAGGGATGCTATCTCACACAAGGCATCCCCCGTTTCTATCATTACAATACCGGTATCTCCGATTTCTTTTTCCACGGATAGAATCTGCCGGTAATCCGGCTCTCCGATTTCTTCAGAAGGCAGTGCAATCCAGGCTTCCAGATCTTCTTCATCCTTAATAAAATGTTCCAGAATCCAGACAGTATTTACATCCGTATCCCGTCTTGTATGCTGACGCAGTGTGCGGTCCCCTGCCTTTATTTCCGTAATTACATGCTTACGTCCCTGCTCATCAAAATAGTTGGTTACTACCGTCTGTTTCTCCACCTGGGTAGCCGTATGCACAAATGGAATGTAACACATAATCATACGGTCTGTTTTTTCCCTGGCCAATTTAAGCAGGGGCTTCCAGGATGGATGATTATAAATGTTAAATGGATCGGGATCCTGCTCATCCTCCGAATACCCGTTGATTTCGTAAAAGGATACCGGCGGCCTGTCAACAGGTTCCCCCTTAAGAACAGCCATCAATCGTTCTTTTCTCGTCATAAACTTCTCCTTTTATTTCAATATTATTTCACTTTTATTTCAGTGCTGACGTTGCCGTCAAAGCATCTTCAATCTTTTCCCCGCACACGATATTCAGCAGAACAGCCGGAGCACTGATCATTACCATAGTTGCCCCCAGCAATCCCCAGTCCGTACCTCTTAATGAAGTAAAATAATTTAATGAAATGGGGAGGGATCTCATATTCTGTGAATCGATCAGCAGATATGCCAGTGAAAATTCATTCCAGGAATAATTCATGAATACCACAATCACAACAGTAGTCACTGCAGGCGCCACCATTGGCACCATAATTTTAAAAAATGTCCGAAATACGCCGCACCCGTCCATATAAGCCGCTTCCTCCAGTTCAAATGGCAGTGACCGGAAATAACCGGTAAATATGATTACCGATATGGGCAGGGCACTTGCGGTATAGAGCATAATCATCCCCTGGTAGGTATTTCGCACTCCCAGATCACCCATCAGGCTGAACAAAGAAAGTACGATTACAAAAACCGGAACAATCATCCCTACCTGCAGCAGATTTACCATAAAACTGCTGAGTTTAAATCTCATTCTGGCTACCGCATAAGCAAACATAATTGCACAAAATATAGTAAGCAAAATCGTTCCCGCAGTATACACCACGCTGTTCAGGAAAAACCTTGGGAAATCAAACGTTGTAAATGCATCTGCATAATTGCTGAACATCCATTCCACAGGCAATCCGAATGGATTTATCATTACATCTTCCTTTGTCTTCAGAGAAGTCAGTACCATCCACAATAACGGGTATAGAAATAGAAAACTGATCATCACCATACTCAACCAAAGGATAATTTTTCTGCCTTTTTTCTTCATTATAGCTCCTTCCTTTTGTCTAATATAACTCCCAGCGATTAACCAAATGTTCCGCCGGTCTGATCTTTTAATAGCACAGGTGTAAAATACTCAGCGCAGCCCGCTACACCTCCGTTTTTACACCTGCATACTCAAAAAATCACCCTCACCGAACCATCCTGTTATTTACTTTAAGTTATACAAGCTCGATCCGCTCTCTTGCCACAAAGCGATTAATCAGCATAAACACACCGATGCCGATCACTGCAAAAATAACTGCAATCGCATTTGCCTCTCCAAACTGCTGGCTCTGGTATGCCTTATAATAAAGCTGATAGACAATGGTTCTAGTCAGATCTCCCGGCCCTCCGTTTGTCATAACCTGCACGTGTGCAAACATACCAAGGGTTCCGGCTGTAGATATAATCAGTACAAATTTAATGATTTCCTGAAGCAGGGGAATCGTAATATACCTGCACTGCTGGAAGAAATTAGCTCCCTCCACCTTTGCTGCCTCCATATAGGTCTCCGGTATGGAACGAATTCCGGAATATAACAGAACCATATTGTAGCCAATATACTGCCAGACGAATACAAACGCCACACACCAGATCGCCGTCTTTTCATCTATCAGCCAGGTGTGTATCAGTTCACTTAATCCTAATTTTGTCAATAAAGTATCGATAATTCCCCAATTGGGCTGTAAGACCATTTTCCACATGAGACAGATAACGGTAATGTTTAATACTGTTGGCATAAAATACGTGATCTTGACATAACGCCTCATTTTTGCCGAGCAAAGGTTGATAAACAGGGCAAGGAGCAATGATACAGGGCCTGCAATCAGTGTCTGCAGCAGTACAATTTTTAGTGTATTGGAAACAGAATGCCAAAACACAGGATCGGTCAGAACCGCACTGTAATTCCCGATTCCCACAAACTTCCCTATCTTAAATCCATCGTATTCAAAAAAGCTCGTATAAATAGTCGGCAGCATAGGGTATAAAATAAATATACTAAATATGATGGTGGCTGGTGCCAGGAACACCAGTATGATCCATTTCTTGCTTAAATATCTGTCCATGGCTTTACCTCCCCATCCAATTACTTCTCAGCATCTTTCTGCAGTTTATCCATAGTGGTGCAAAATTCATCTGCCGTCAACTGCTTGGTCAGCAGTTTTCCAATATTAACTTCTAATTCCGCTTTGACCGAATCTTTCAGGAAGTTAGATGCATAATTTGGTATTACATCCATTCCCTCCTGGTTAAACAGATCATAATAGTCCTTGGTGATAGGGGAAAGTTTTGGTTCTGTTCCAACATCCATCCCCACTGCATTTCCCATTTCTTCCGAGAAGAATTTGGCATCCTGTTCCACCATCCACTCTGCCAGTTTCACTGATTCCTCAATGTTTTCACTGTTTTTGGATACCATGTAACCGCCATATGCCTGTCCCCAGCCATTGAGGAATCCAGGTGTCTTATTAAAAGTTGGAAGTGAAAAATAATCCAGATTCTCCATTTTGTCAATTGAACCATATACCCACAATGGTGCATAGATCATAGGGGATTTGCCGGATGTGAACAGTGCCACATGTTCATCATAAGTAGTAGTTGCCGCATCTTTTGCAAATGCACCGGCATTGATCATCTGTTCATATTTTTTCATGGCGTTTCGGAACGGTTCTGAATCAAATCCCATATCTCCGGCTATAATCTTCTTCATATTTTCGGGATCATCCATGGTAATCAGTTCCTGGGGTAAAAATGCGTATGCCGTAAAACTGCCCAGCATAGAGATTGGAACATAATCTTTTGCCGCAAACTGGGTGCAGGCATCCAATAACTCTTCAAAATTTGTGGGTACTTTTATATTTTCCTTTTCAAATATTTCTTTGTTATAAATCATTGCTGCGGTATAGTAGGCGTCCATCCCCGCACTGATTGCATAGATATTACCATCGCTGTAAGGAACCAGCGCCGATTTTGTTTTATACCGGTCAATAAATCCGTCTTTCTCAATATAAGGCGTCAGATTCACTGCATTATCACTTTCCAGAATAATATTCCATCCGAAAAATACATCTGGCAGCTCCCCGGAAGCATTGTAGATACGCAGTTTTTCCTGATATCCTTTGCCCGGAAGTTCAAATTCCACATCCAGATTCGGAAGGTCATTTTTCACATTTGGCGCGTAACATTCGTTGTATAATCTTACTCTGGCTTCGTCCTCAGACATCAAAAATGCCTTCAGTTTTACCGGTTCTCCCGACGCTGTTTCTGCCGTCGCCTGCTGCTTATCTTCTGCTGCTTCTCCGTTTTCGTTTCCCGCTTCATTTCCGGCATCTGTTTCTCCTGCTGCTGATTCACCTCCATCTGTTTTCCCCGCTGCCGTTTCTCCTGCTGCCGTCTCACTCTTTGCGGGATTCTCCGTATTTCCGCTCTTTCCTGTGGAACACCCCATACAGATTAAAGATGTAATCACTAGTACCGCCGCCGCTTGCATCCATTTCTTTCTCATATCTTATCCTCCTTCAGATATTAATTGTAAATTCAGTATATCTGACTTAGCAGATCTCCGTAAGACAATATTGTTTGTTCATTGGTAATATTGTTTGATTTTCATGAATCAAAAAAGAAGCTTTCCCCAGGATTGCGCTGCATATAGATGGTAAATAAATCACCTGGTTTTGGAAAGCCTCTTATCTTAAAATCCTATTCAATTTTTTCCATATATTTGGACGGTGAAACACCGGTATATTTCTTAAAACATTTCCCAAAGTACCCCAGATCCCCATAGCCCACCTGTTCAGCCAGCAGCGTCATATTCCGGCATCCCTGGTCAATTAATGTCTTAGCCCGTTCAATCCTAAGAGATGTAATATATTGATTCAGCGTAATTCCAGTCTGCTTTTTAAAGCTGTGACACAGATAATGGTAATTCACATAAAAGTACCCTGCAATGTCATTTATTTTAAACTCCGCTTCACAAAAATGCTCCGCAATATAAGCCTTAATTTCCTCCAGCTGCTTCATCCCTCTGGTATTTTTGTGCTCACTAATATAACACAGCGCTTTGTCAAATAAGTCCAGAATCCTGCTCTGTGCCTGGCTAATGGTATGAATGCCATCCAGCATCTCCATTGGTGACTGCATTTGGGGAAATAGTTCTCCAAATGGAACCGACACTTCCTCCAGATACTCCAGACAGGTGAAAATAAATTCCATGCAATGACACTGCAGCATGTCATAACTGATGCGGTGCTCCTGGGCTTCCGTAAATATCTTTTTCACAATACACTGTACGGAATCCCGTTCCCCCTGCCTCATCCCCATAATTAATTCATTCCTGATTCCCGAATGAATCAGGGTATTCTGACTGATAAAAGATTTCGTCTTTTCATAGTCAACCACACTGTTTCCCACACTGTTATATTTATTTTTCAGGGAAAATAGTGCCTGTTGATAAGAAGTTGAAATTCCTGCCGGTTCAGAAGCTGAATTCCCGATTCCGATGGTAACGGTAAATGGAAGGTGCTTTGAAATAAATTCTGCCATTTGAAGCACACATTTTTTAATTTCAGCTTTGCTATTATCTTTAGATACATCCCCGCACAACAGGCAGACGATACTATCCCGTTCATCCACGCAAAAATAGGGATGCATATTGCCGGGAATCAGTTCCTGGGCAATGTTTCGCACCGCATATTTCCACAGTTCCTTATCCGCCACATCCCACTGTCTGGATTTAAAATCATCAATTTCCATGACCAGCACAACAAAAAAATGATAATCCAGATTCATCCCTTCCTGTCCCGGTGACATTTTACCATGTGCACTTCCGGCTGAAACAACTCCCCGAATTAAATCGTTTAAGATCTTTTCCTCCAGCAAAGGCTGATTTCTTTTTACCTGTTTCTCCAGACTGGATAGTTTTACCTGGTAACTGCGCAAGGCTTCCACTTCTTTCGAAATCTCCCGGATCGCCTGGCACAGTTCCTCTTCATTCAGCGGCTTTAACAAATAACTTTTCACACCGTAATTCATTGCCTTCTGCGCATATTGGAATTCACTGTGGCCGCTTAAAATTATGATTCTGGTTTCCAGCTTCCGTTCGTATATCAGCTTACTGAATTCAATCCCGTCAATAATCGGCATATTAATATCCAGAATTACGATATCCGGTTCTTCCCGTTCCACCAAAAGTAAACCTTCTTCCCCATCAGAAGCTTCACCTGAAATATGACAACCCATTCCCTCCCAATCAATACATGATTTCAAATACTGCCGAAAGTAATATTCATCATCTACAATCACTACCTTTGTCATAGATTCTACACCTTGTCCTTTATCGCCTTTCCGATTTCTTCTTACCGTCCTATATCGCCCATCCAATTTCTTTTATACACGCTCTTTTATACACTCTCTTCTATCACCTTTTCGATATCTTCTTCATCTTATCTTTTACCGCCTGTCCTTCTTTGGAATTCGTACAATGACTTCGGTATAAACCCCATAGCTGCTGCTGACAGCCAGTCCATAGGAAGCCCCAAACACCAGCTTTAACCGGTTATCAATAGAATTCAGTCCGAAGCCCCCTCTTTCATCCGTCTTTTGATCCGTCAGCACTGAATCCAGTTTTTCTTTTCGGATCCCCACTCCATTGTCATAGACCGAAATCAAAATATCATCTGCATCACTAAAGTACTTAATCCGGATATCTGATTTGACTTTTTTAGGCTTTATTCCATGGTAGATTGCATTTTCCACCAGGGGCTGAAGCGTTAGTTTGGGAATAATATATGCTGCCAGCTTAGCATCACCCTCAATCTGATAATTTAATTTATCTACATACCGGATGCCCTGCATATACAGATAATTCTGGATCAGATCCAGCTCCTCCTTCAGCGTTATGATGTCCGAACCATTACTCAGGGAAATACGATAAAAATTACCCAGGGATCTGGTGTACTGCATGGCATTATCTTTCATGGAAATCCCGATTAGTGAAATAATGGTTTCCAGTGAATTGTATAAGAAATGGGGTTTAATCTGCGCCTGGATTAAACGGAATTCGTAATCCCTCTTCCGCTCATTTTCAATTTCAATCTGGTGCATCAGCTCCTGTACCCGGTCCACCAATTGATTAAATCTTCTGGTGAGCAGATTCAGTTCCTGTGGCGAGCGTACCTCCGTGGTATGGCTGTTTCCATTAATACAGTCAAAAGATTTCATGGCAACCGCCAGTTTATGTATCGGCTTTGTTACTCTGCTGGCTATTGCATAGGACAGCACGAAGGAAATTACAATTGCGATGATACCAATGTTCACCATTGAAAGCGTTATTTTGTCCATTTCACTTACCAGATAGCGCTTGGGCACAAAGTCCATGACCTGCCAGTGATTAATGGGAATCTGTTCCGTCGTAATGATATAGGCATCCTTTTTATTTGCATAGATCTCCAGGTCCCGGATATCCTTATACAACAGCGATTTATCGGAAGAAGAGATAATATTCATATCTTCATTTACAATATACAGCTCCGCATTTTTTTCGATAATATCCCGGTAAAACCCGCTTACCTTGCTCTCCTTTACAATTGCAAATACATACCCCAGTACATCCGGTGACCAGATATCCATAACCTGCTTGGTGATTACAAATACATTTTCCGTCCCCACCAGTTCATTTTTCATTTCCAGAGGTCCATACCAGGTTGGTTTATTGATAATGTCAGACATCTGGATGTTATTCTTTTCAAATGTACTGCTAAAATTCTCTTTGGAATACATGCCCATATCATAAAAGGTTCCGCTTTTTGAAAGAATAACAACAGAATCTATGTAGGAATTCAAAGCCGATTTTGCATAAACTGCACGAATCAGTTTCATTTTGATGTTATATCTTTCTTCTTCTGAAATGGGAACCTCATCATGGTACTTTAATATTTCCTGTAAGGTACTGTCTACGGATAAAGTGAGGATATAATCATTGATGCTGTTTACCAATAGCTCCATATTATTGCACACCAGGGAAACTTCCCTTTGCTGGAACATCTTTGCTTTCTCTGTTATTGTTTTTTCGAAAAGAACATTGGAAATGACCGCAATTGCCAGAATGACTACAATAATATTTAATGCACTGAAAAAAAAGAATCTCTGCTTAATCGTTGATTTTATTTTTAATGAAATATGCGGCACCTTCATTTGACAATCCCCCTGAATGATATGGATTTATTGCAGCAAACACCTTTTGATTATGGCACTGGTTTTCTATATCATACTATTGAAACGGTTGTGAATCAATTATTTCCAGTATTTTCTACCCGCTTACTTTTTACAGTTTTTACATAAGCCTCTATGTTTGCAAACGGAACCTCCGGCTCCAGAACATGGGTAGGCGCTATCACAAGTCCACCATCTCTGCCCACACATTCTATCATTCTATTCACTTCCTGCGTTACCTCTTCCGGTGAACCAAAAGGCATTGTAGTCTGGGTTCCGATGGTTCCCCACAGATTCACCCTGCTGCCATACCGCTCTTTTACTGCAATTGGATCCATACATTCCGGCTGTATCGGGTTTAGAATATCCACGCCGATTTCAATCAGATCTTCAATGATATCAGAAATATCTCCGTCTGAATGGTAATAGCACAGGACCTTCGGATTGACCGCCTTCGCGCTGTCTATCCCGCGTTTCAGTCGGGGTTTCAGCCATTTTCTCCATAGCTTTTTATCCATCATCATCCCCCGCTGTGTAGCCACATCATCTCCAAACACCACGATATCAAATCCTGCTTCTGCACATTTCTTCGCCATTTCACATTTTATCCTGCACATACGTTCCAGGCACGCTTCCGCCATTTCTTCATCCGCCAGCATATCCATGAGCAAATTTTCCATGCCCCTCAAATACCAGGCCGCTTCAAATATATCAATATTACATCCTGAGGTATTCATGGTGATGCAATCTAATGCTTTCAGCTCTGCGATAGTCTCTTTTAACCCATCCCACCGATAATCCTCCAAAATATCAGGAAGTGGAAAATCCCATACCTCTACCGGTGTTTCAAAGAATTTCATGGGAGATACAAACTGCCGGAAATGATAGCCGGTACTCCCCGCCTTGTACCCAACACCCCACTCATCATAATAATCATAGGATTGTCCTGCAAAATAGGCGGAAAAATCCTGCAAGTGTTCCGTGGGACGGATTCTTACAGGTATTATGCTGCTGCCATAATATTTTCGGTAATCTGCTGTATGGTATCGCCGCTCAAACTCAATTTCCAGTTCCTCACTTAACCGTATAAAAAAAGGAATCTGCTCTGGCTGCCGGTGTGACATTGCCATAAAAAAGTTTTCTCTATTTGTCATAATGTTTACCCCTTTGCAATTTATTTTGTTATAATCAAAATTATATCAATTAGAGAGCCAGCCGGCTTTGTCAATTATGATACAATGTTTGCAATTTACATTCGTTATACATGATCTGATTTTTGATTTCCATGATTAATTTAATCAGTAATTTCACCAATATTTTCATCAGTAATTTCAACAGAAATTTTATCATTATCTTCATCCGTAATTTCAACAGAAGTTTCATCTTTATTTTTATCAGAAATTTTATCAGCTATTTTCATCAATAATTTGATTATTTGCCTTGGAGGATTCCCAATGAAAAAAGATTATCAGGATACTTACTTAGACAGCTCTGTCATCATAGAATCACTTAAGACCGTCCATTACTTTAAATTTAGTCCGGATTATAATTACAGGGGGGAAAGTCATGATTTCTGGGAATTTATTTATATCGACTTTGGAATTTTGAATGTCCGCATAGAAAATGATATATATACTTTGGAAAAAGGAGATTTGGTATTGGTTAGCCCGGATGCCTTTCACAATGTATGGGGAAATTACCAGCATCCATCCGATATCGCTGTTATTTCATTTCGAAGCCCCAGCTCCCGCTTATCGGGTCTTTCTCATAAAATCATCAAAACCAGTCAGCGGCTGATCTGGAACTGCTGATCATTGATCTGGTACGAAAAGACTCGGAATCTCTTGAGGCAGGGGAACTTATAAAATCAGAAAGCAATACTACCGGTACTGTTTCTTTAAGTTTAGCACCTTTTAGTTTTGCTTCTTCTAGTTCTGCTCATTCCAGTTCCATTAAATTACACAAAGAAAGGACTATTATCCGGCAGATACAAGATTATTTTGAAAACCATTTGGGTGACTCCTCTCTTACCTTACAACAAGTCTGTAGGGAAAACTGTGTCTCCAGTGCTCTCCTTCAACAAATATTCCGCCGTAATCTGGGGACCGGTGTGATTGAATATTATAATAACCTCAGGATTGAACGCGCCATGCACCTGATTCAGATCGGGAAATATAATATGACAGAAATTTCCGATATTTTAGGATATAACAGCCTGCATTACTTTTCGAAATGCTTCAAAAAAGCAGTTGGTATTCCGCCAACTGCCTATGCATCTTCCATTGAAGTATTGCATCATTCGTATGAATAATTCTTTTATTGGAATGAAAATATATCTTTCAAAGAATAAAAATAAGACAGCCGATTCATAAATTATCCGATCAAATTCTATATTTGGACATTTCATTCCGGTATAAAATCTGATCTTCCAATATATTTTCAGCTGTCTTATTTTAGAGCATGTTAGAAAAGTTTATTACGACACATAAACTTTACAAGTTGCCTTCTTTCCGGTTGCTGTTTTGACGGTTATAGTTGTATAACCTTTTTTCTTTGCTGTGACTTTACCTTTGGAATTGATTTCCGCAACTTTTTCTTTTGAAGATGTAAATTTCAATTTGTCATTTGCAGATATCGGCGTTCTGAGAACCTGTAACTTCATTGATTTACCCTTTTTCAGGTTTATCGTGTTCGCTCCAAAAGAAACTTTGTTCGTAGCGACAGCATTTTCCTGTACGATAACGGTACATTTCGCACTGACACCACTCTTCATCGTAACTGTAATATAAGTAGTTCCTACTGATTTCGCCGTAATCTTTCCGGTCTTTTTATCAACCTGAGCTACCTTTTTATTTGCCGATGTCCACTTACGTACAGTATCCCCTGCACTACTGGACTTCACCTTTAAGGCTGTTGACGTCTTCTTGACCTGCATCGTTGTAGATTTGGCATTTAACTTAACTTTTGCTTTCTTTTTCTTGATATCTCTTTTTTCTAATACGATATCACAGCGTTCACATTTTTTAACTTCCACACCTTTCGCGAAGATTGTAGGTGCTTTTTCTGCTTCCCAGTCTCCTGCA
>NZ_JAWYAJ010000358.1:0-3363 GCF_034124845.1 Robinsoniella sp. | reverse complement strand
AAAATTTCTGCTGCTGGTAAGCAGTATTCTACTGTTGTGTGGCTTTGATGTGGAACATTATTTTACGAATTTTACACCTACTTATACCATGACAAAAATATCCTATGGGGTCTTTATGCTGATTCAATTTTTTTATATGCTGCGCTGCCTCCAGATCAACATAAATGAAATTAAAAATGCAAGGAAACTGGAGGTAGAACTGGCACAAAATCGGATTGCAATTGCGATCAGCCAAATCCAGCCTCATTTTCTGTATAATTCCTTAACGGCGATTAAACAGCTGTGTGTAATTGATCCTGGCAGGGCTGAGCAGGCGGTGGGAGACTTTGCCGGGTTTCTGCGGGAGAATCTGGATTCACTGTCCAGTTCGTCTCTAATATCCTTTCAGAAGGAGTTGAATCATATTAAAAATTATCTGGCATTGGAACAACTGCGGTTTGGATGCCGGTTAAAGGTCCACTACGATATAGAGATATCTGACTTTCATTTACCCTCCTTGGCAATACAGCCACTGGTGGAAAATGCTGTGCGGTATGGTGTGACAAAAAAGTCTGAGGGCGGCACCATAACAATTTCTACAAAGAATACCAGGGCAGGTATTCTGATTAAGGTAGCGGATGATGGTGCAGGATTTGATATGTACCATAAAAAAGAGGATGGACGTTCCCACATTGGAATCGAAAATGTAAAGAATAGATTAAAAGCACAGTGTAATGGCGAACTGACTCTGGAAAGCCAGTTGGGTAAGGGGACCGTGGTTACCATATTAATTAAGAAGAATGATGGCTCCTCGTAACTTTGCAGTCATAAAAGTGAGAGACGAGGCATATAATGATACTAAAGTTAACCATAGGAGGCGCAAAATGGCAAGAGGACCAAAAAAGAAATTAGATGATCAGATTCGGAGTGTGGACGAGCAGATAGCAAAGGTCAGTAGAAAACTGGACGAGTTACTGGCATTGAAAGAAAGCTTAGTACAGCAAAAACGGGAAGAAGAAGTAGGCAGACTTTATAATCTTATGGTAGAAAACGGGAAAACCCTGGATGAGATCGAACAGATTATTATTGCTTCCGCAGATACCCAGGAAATCGCATAAAAGAAGCAAATAAAAAGACAGCCAAATCAGCTGTCTTTCTTTTTCTTAAGTATGTAATTACAATTCTAAAATTTTATCTGAAGTATCTAAATCATCATTTGTAAGCTGTCTTAATTTTCATCTTAGGTAAAAAATGCAATCATTTGTTAGTTATCTTGCGTAATTAAAAATCAATTGTTATCTTAAGTTCATGTAAAGTCATGTGTAAGTTATCTTGTGTAGTTTCAATATAAATATTATATCTTAAGTATCTTATTAAATTATCATTCGTAGGTCATCTTATGTAATTTTAAAACAATCGTTAATCATAAGTATACTATTATCATCTGTAAGTAATCTTGTGTGTTTCATCAGTATATACTGATGTTATCTTATGTACTTCATTAAATCTTACGTATTCTACCAAAACTTCCAAGTTTTATCATTTGTACTTTGCCTGTCTATAGAGATAAGCGGTCTTTGGTATTTTTAAAATTTATCATTCGTGACATGTATGCCTCGTATGTTTTGTACTCTTATATAATAAAACAAAACGAGAAAAGAATCAAGAGGAAATTACGGGAATTTTGCAGAAATTTGAAATTTTCTGTGGGGAAAAGGAGATATGCATGCCGAATTTTGTTCTTCACAGGTAATTTTACACAGCATATAATAAATGTAAAAGAAGTGAGGTAGATTTATGGATAATGCTAATTACGTTGCTGTATATGGTGTAATTCAGGATATAAGAATGTTTGGGAATGAATGCTGCCAGCAGATTGTATCGATTTTAACAGATAATGGAGTGGTCAATTTTATCATTTCACCAAATACCTATGTGGTAAATGAAAGGAGATTGCGCAGAGGAATGAATGTAGCAGCATTTTATGATGCAAACCTTCCTGTGCCTTTAATCTATCCGCCACAGTATCAGGCTGTGATCATCACAGAGAGAAGACCCCAGGAAAATGTTATGGTAGATTATTTTAATAATCGTCTGGAAGCGGTAAACAATTCCTTGAAATTAAATGTTGGACGTGGAACAGATGTAGTTACGCCAAACGGACAGCGGTTTACCTGTAATTTACAGAATCGACTGCTCATCGTGTTTTACGGAGCTACAACAAGAAGCATTCCGCCACAGACCACGCCGAATAAAATTATCGTAATGTGTTGATTTGGCTTTTCTTGTTATGAGATGGACATTCCCGGCATAGAATAATAGTAAAAGGCCGGGAGTGTTTAAAGATGAAAAAAATAGATTGGATAGGGAAGCATTTTTGGATATTTGCCGGAGTTTTCTTTCTGGGCTTTCTTGGGGGGATCCTCTGGACAAATTTTGCCGGGGATGTTTATATTAATCAGACGGGAATACTCAGCAATTATTTTATCAGGCAATATAAATATATGGAGCTGGATCTGAATAGTTTCTTCTTTTTTGTGCTGGAAAGGAGATTAAAGTGGATTTTACTGCTGTGGTTATTGGGGTATACCGTTGCCGGACTGCCATGCATATTTATTTTTCTGCTATGGCTTGGGTATTCAGCTGGGGTTGTAATCACATTATCAGTATTGAAAATAGGCATGTTTGGGATATTGTTTTTTATCGCGTCAATCCTGCCTCAATGTCTGTTTTATATTCCGGCCCTCTTAGTATTTTTGAAATCGGTTTATGAAAAAGCAATCAAGAGGTTTCAAAATAAGAGCCATAATCGAAATGTAACCTTTGAATGGAATTATGTTCTGCTGCTAGTAGGTACACTGGGGGTTATGTTATTGGGCATATTCACGGAAAGTTATATAAATCCCTGGATTGTAAGGCAGATTTTGAAGATTTATTGAAAATAAAAGGAAATATTATGGCGAATTTTTACCATATGTGGTACATAGCAAAAGAGGGAAAGCGATATCTGGTATTTTGGGGTCTATTGCTGTAATTTTAGGTATTTTTGTGTAAAAAAACTATTTGATTTTATGCAGGAATATTATTATAATGTTAACATAATATTAGCTGCGGGGAGATCAAGGGACACGCGTAACCTTGATTTTTCTTATCTTTTTAGAATAATTCCGTTAGGAGCTGTTGACATGACACAAGATATACCACAATTTCTTACTTATTTAATACAAATTAAAAATGCATCGAACAGTACAGTGATGTCTTATCAAAGAGATTTAAAAAAGCTATTTGCTTTTTTGGATGAAAAGGGTGTGAATGAACCGGAGCAGGTGACTTCGACTAATTTAAATTCCTATGTACTGCATTTGGAGAAGCAGGGGTTATCCA
>NZ_JAWYAJ010000357.1:19832-21379 GCF_034124845.1 Robinsoniella sp. | reverse complement strand
TGCAATTTACAATTCACGGTGCTATAATGAACAAGATGATGAATAAATTACTAGAGTATGAGTGGGCGAAAGTCCACTCATCTTTATTGTGTAGAACAGAAAGGCGATGCAGATGACGAAAAAAGAAATCTATGAGCAGAAAACAGAAGAAATCCTCTTACCAATTGTGCAGGAACATGCATTTGAACTGGTTGATGTGGAATATGTGAAGGAGGGTGGAAGCTGGTACCTGCGCGCATATATCGACAAAGAAGGCGGTATCGCAATTGATGACTGTGAAGTAGTGAGCCGTGCATTAAGTGAAATATTAGACCAGAAGGATTTTATTGAAGATGCTTATATCCTGGAAGTGAGTTCTCCCGGACTTGGAAGGCCGCTGAAAAAGGAGAAAGATTTCGAACGAAGTATGGGGGAAGAAGTAGAGATCCGTACTTATCGTGCTTTTAATAAACAAAAAGAATTCGTCGGAATCTTATGTGCCTATGATAAAGAGAGCGTAACTATTGAATTAGAAGACAAAGAAGAAATGAAGTTTGAGAAATCGGATATTGCGCTGATCAGGCTGGCGTTCGATTTCTAATCAAGGAGGAAAAATATAATCATGAATAACGAATTGTTAGAAGCGCTGAATATTCTGGAAAAGGAGAAGAACATCAGCAAAGATACTTTGCTGGAGGCAATCGAACAGTCACTGATTCAGGCATGCAAAAACCACTTTGGTAAAGCAGACAACGTAAAAGTTTCCATTAACCCGGATACCTGTGAGTACCATGTATTTATGGAAAAGACAGTGGTAGAAAAAGTAGAAGACAGCGTTATGGAGATCAGTCTTGTGAATGCAATGATGATTGATTCCAAGTATGATATTGGTGATATTGTAAATGTGGAAGTTAAATCCAAAGAGTTTGGACGTATTGCCACACAGAACGCAAAGAACGTTATTTTACAGAAAATCCGTGAAGAAGAGCGTAAAGTACTCTTTAATCAGTACTATGGCAAAGAAAAAGATGTGGTTACCGGTATTGTTCAAAGATATCTTGGCAAGAATGTAAGTATCAATATGGGCAAGGTTGACGCAATCTTAAATGAAAATGAAATGGTGAAGGGTGAAGTCTTTAAACCTACAGAACGTATTAAAGTGTATGTGCTGGAAGTAAAGGATACTCCAAAAGGACCTAAAATTTTGGTATCCAGAACACATCCGGAACTGGTAAAACGTCTCTTTGAATCCGAAGTAACAGAAGTAAAAGACGGAACCGTTGAGATTAAAAGTATCGCAAGAGAAGCAGGAAGCAGAACCAAAATCGCAGTATGGTCAAACAACTCTGATGTAGATCCGGTTGGTGCATGTGTGGGATTAAACGGTGCAAGGGTTAACACCATTGTAAATGAACTCAGAGGGGAAAAGATCGATATCATCAACTGGGATGAGAATCCTGCAATACTTATTGAAAATGCCTTAAGCCCTGCAAAAGTGATCTCCGTTATCGCTGATAACGATGAGAAAACCGCCAAAGTTGTAGTTCCGGATTACCAGTTGTCACTGG
>NZ_JAWYAJ010000357.1:18027-19822 GCF_034124845.1 Robinsoniella sp. | reverse complement strand
ATCCGGTGATTTCTATGATGATCCTTACGAAGAAGATATTTTCGAAGAGGAGGCAGAAGAAGGATTCTTTGAAGAAGAAAATTATAATGAGATGGCAGATGAGCAGGAATCATTTGCACAGGACATTATGGAAGACCAGGAAGCATATAGCAAGGATAAATTGTTTCACGAAAATGAACTGATGGAAGAAGACGGTTTTGATGCGGACATTCTTGAAGAAGAAGCTTCTCTGGAAGCCGGTCCGGATCCGGAAGAGCAGTAGTCGAAGGAGTACAGTATGAGCCAGGTTAAAAAAGCACCTATGCGTAAATGCATCGGATGCCAGGAAATGAAAAACAAAAAAGAAATGATGAGAGTCCTCAAAACACCGGAAGACGAACTTATCATTGATACGACCGGTAAAAAAAATGGTAGAGGCGCATATCTGTGCTTTTCAAAAGAATGTTTTGAAAAGGCAGTGAAAAGCAAAGGGCTGGAACGTTCATTAAAAATGAGCATACCACCATCTGTATATGAAGGTTTAAAAAAGGAGATAGAGCATATTGAAACAAAATAAAATTCTGTCTCTCATTGGTTTGGCAATGAAAGCCGGCAAAATTGTAAGCGGCGAATTCTCGACGGAGAAAGCAGTGAAATCAGGGCATGCTTGTCTTGTGATTATCTCCGAAGAAGCCTCCGATAATACCAGAAAAAAATTTCAGAATATGTGTACGTACTATGAAGTGCCGATTTATTTTTATGGAACGAAGATTGATCTGGGTATCGCCATTGGAAAGGAGTTTCGGGCATCTTTAGCAGTGACCGACCAGGGTTTATCTACTGCCATAGAAAAGCAGCTTAGTAACAGTAATTAACGGAGGTAGTAATATGTCAAAATTGAGAGTACATGAGTTAGCAAAAGAATTAGGGAAGCAAAATAAAGAAGTCATGAATTATCTTACAGAGAAAGGAATAACGGTAAAGAGCCATATGAGTACAATAGAGGAAGGTATGGTGGATGACATCCGTAAAAATATCGGAAAAGGCACTGCTAAACCTGCTACGGGAGCAGGAGAAGTAAAGGCACAGGAAACATCCACAGCTACAAAACCGGAAGGTAAAGAGCAAACCACAGGAGAACCGGTAAAGAAAAAGAATATATCACAGGTATTCCGTCCCCAGAACAGCCGCACCGGAATGCAGCAGCGTCCGGGACAGCAGCGCACCCAGGGACAGTCAAGAAGACCTCAGGGAACGACTGGTACCGCACAGCGCCCACAGAGCCAGCAGGCAGTAAAGGCACAGGAAGTGCCGGAAGTACGTGTACAGTCAGCAGCGCCGGTAAAACCAACGGTTCAGCCGGCAACAGCAAGTGACGTTCAGACAAAACCAGTTTCCGCACAGCCAGCGGCAGCTCCGGTGCAGCATACAGCTGCCAAGGAATCACAGCCAGTGTCATCTGCGGCATCAGGCAGCAGACCACAGGAAACAGAACAGAGACCTTATCATAACCAGAACAGTCAGGGTGGCCAGAGACCTTATAATAATCAGAACAGCCAGGGTGGCCAGAGACCTTATAACAACCAGAACAGTCAAGGCGGCCAGAGACCTTATAACAACCAGAACAGCCAGGGTGAACAAAGACCTTATCATAACCAGAACAGCCAGGGTGGCCAGAGAACTTATAATAATCAGAACAGCCAGGGTGGTCAGAGAACTTATAATAATCAGAACAGCCAGGGTGGTCAGAGAACTTATAACAATCAAAACAGCCAGGGTGGTCAGAGAACTTACAATAACCAGGGCGGTCAGGGCG
>NZ_JAWYAJ010000357.1:7651-17927 GCF_034124845.1 Robinsoniella sp. | reverse complement strand
GCCAGAGACCTTACAACAATCAGGGCGGTCAGGGCGGCCAGAGACCTTACAACAATCAGGGCGGTCAGGGCGGCCAGAGACCTTACAACAACCAGGGCGGTCAAGGCGGCCAGAGACCTTACAATAACCAGGGCGGTCAAGGCGGCCAGAGACCTTACAATAATGGTCCTCGCTCACAGGGAACGGGTTCTTACGGTGCCGCATCAAGCGCTCCAAAATCAGATTTATCCAAGCCAATTACAAAAGAATCCAGAAACAGAGCAGATAAATTTAATAAATCTGATAAGACTGATAAATTTTCAAAAGAAAACAAAGGAAACCGTCCAAATCAGAAGAATAGTAATTTCAAGGGCGGGAAAGCTATTAATAAGACTGCTAAACCAGTTAAGCCGGTACCACAGCCAGTGGAAAAGAAGGAAGATGAAATCAAGACAATCATTTTACCAGATGTAATGACGATTAAAGAACTTGCGGATAAAATGAAAATCCAGGCAGCTGCCATTGTTAAGAAATTATTCCTTCAGGGTACTATGGTTACGGTAAATCATGAAATCGATTATGATAAGGCAGAAGAAATTGCATTGGAATACAACTGTATTGCAGAGCATGAAGTAAAAGTAGATGTGATCGCAGAACTCTTAAAAGAGGATGACGATGATGATGCAACATTAGTGGCAAGACCTCCGGTAGTATGTGTTATGGGTCATGTTGACCATGGAAAAACATCCCTTCTGGATGCAATCCGTAACACACATGTTATTGCAAAAGAAGCAGGGGGAATCACACAGCATATTGGTGCATATGTGGTTAATATTGACGGACAGAAGATTACATTCCTGGATACACCGGGACATGAAGCATTTACAGCTATGCGTATGCGTGGTGCAAATTCTACAGATATTGCCATTCTGGTAGTCGCTGCAGATGATGGTGTAATGCCTCAGACCGTTGAAGCTATCAACCATGCGAAAGCAGCCGGAATTGAAATTATCGTTGCGATTAACAAAATTGATAAGCCAAGTGCCAATATCGAAAGAGTAAAACAGGAATTATCCGAATATGAACTGATTCCGGAAGACTGGGGCGGAAGTACCATATTTGTACCGGTTTCTGCTCATACCCAGGAAGGTATGGATCAGCTTCTGGAAATGATTATCTTAACAGCAGAAGTCGCAGAGTTAAAAGCAAATCCTAAGAGAAAAGCCAGAGGACTTGTAATCGAGGCAGAGCTGGATAAAGGAAAAGGACCGGTAGCAACAGTTCTGGTTCAAAAAGGTACTTTAAGAGTTGGTGATCCAATTGCAGCAGGCTCCTGTTTTGGTAAAGTTCGTGCTATGATGGATGACAAGGGAAGAAGAGTAAAAGAAGCAGGTCCTTCTACACCAGTTGAAATCTTAGGATTAAGCGACGTACCAAACGCAGGTGAAATATTTGTAGCAACTGACAGCGATAAAGAAGCAAGAAGCTTTGCAGAAACCTTTATCAGTCAGGGACGTGAAAAACTTCTGGAAGATACAAAAGCAAAAATGTCTCTGGACGATCTCTTCACACAGATTAAAGCCGGTAATTTAAAAGAATTTGGAATTATCGTGAAAGCCGATGTACAGGGTAGTGTAGAAGCAGTAAAACAGAGCCTCTTAAAACTTTCCAATGATGAAGTGGTAGTTAAGATTATCCACGGCGGAGTTGGTGCAATCAATGAATCTGACGTTATCCTGGCATCAGCATCTAATGCAATTATTATCGGATTTAATGTCCGTCCGGATGCAACTGCTAAGCTTACTGCAGAACGCGAAGGTGTAAATGTGAATTTATACCGTGTTATCTATGATGCAATCGCTGATGTGGAAGCAGCAATGAAGGGTATGCTGGATCCTGTATTTGAAGAAAAAGTACTGGGGCATGCAGAAGTACGCCAGACATTTAAAGCATCCGGTATTGGTACAATTGCCGGTTCCTATGTGCTGGATGGTATTTTCCAGAGAGGATGTTCCGTACGTATTACCAGAGAAGGAAATCAGATTTTTGAAGGACCGCTTGCATCACTGAAACGTTTTAAAGATGACGTAAAAGAAGTAAAATCAGGTTATGAATGTGGTCTGGTATTTGAAAAATTCAATGACGTGCAAGAGTTTGACCAGGTAGAAGCGTACACAATGGTTGAGGTTCCACGTTAAGTAGAACGGAGTTTTAAATATGAGAAAAAACAGTATTAAAAATACACGTGTCAATGCAGAAGTTCAGCATGAGTTATCCAATATAATCCGTGGGGAAATCAAAGATCCCAGGATTAATCCTATGACTTCTGTAGTTGCCGTTGAAGTAGCACCGGATCTGAAAAGCTGTAAAGCGTATATCAGCGTTCTGGGAGACGAAAAATCCCAGGCAGATACACTTGCAGGGCTGAAAAGCGCAGAGGGTTATATCCGCAGGCAGCTTGCCAGAACGATTAATCTTCGCAATACGCCTGAAGTTCGCTTTATCTTAGATCAGTCCATTGAGTACGGTGTGAATATGTCGAAACTTATTGATGATGTCAACAAAGATATCAAAGAGACAGAAAAGGATGATGAGAATGAATAACATAGCATCTGAACTGAATCATGTGAAAACGGTAGCAATCGCCGGCCACATCAGGCCGGACGGTGACTGCGTGGGTTCCAGCATGGGAATGTATCTCTATATTAAGAAAAACTTCCCGCATATTACAGATGTAGATGTATATTTAGAGGCGATTCCGAACTCTTACCGTTTTCTTCAGGGGACTGATGAGATTCACCATACCTGTGACAAGAATATGGAATATGATCTTTTTATTTCCCTGGATTGCGGCGATAAAGGGCGATTGGGAGATGCAGCAACTTATTTTGAAACTGCAAAACGCAGGATGTGCATTGACCACCACATCAGCAATTCCGGATTTGCTGATGTGGATTATATTGTCCCGGAAGCAAGCTCTACTTCTGAACTGGTTTATGATGTGTTAGACAAAGATAAGATTACAAAAGAAATAGCGGAAGCACTCTACATGGGAATCGCACATGATACGGGAGTCTTTCAGTACAGCTGTACTTCACCGAAAACGATGCGTGCAGCAGCGGACCTGATGGATAAAGGAATAGATTTTTCCGGAATCTTAGATGATACGTATTATAAAAAATCGTATGTACAGAATCAGATTCTGGGAAGAGCGCTCCTGGAGAGCATCATGGTTCTGAATGGACAATGCATTATCAGCGCGATCCGTCAAAAAGATATGGTTTTTTATGGAGTAGAACCAAAAGATCTGGATGGAATAGTAAGCCAGCTTCGCAATACAAAAGGTGTGGAAGTGGCAATTTTCATCTATGAGACCGGAAACCAGGAATTTAAGGTAAGCATGCGATCCAATGGTATTGTTGATGTAAGCAAAATAGGAGCTTATTTTGGCGGTGGAGGTCATGTACGTGCTGCAGGATGTACAATGCAGGGAACCATGCATGATGTGCTTAATAACTTGACAAAACATATAGAAAAGCAGCTGATGCAGGAGAAAGAAAAGTGATTCATGGAATTATAAATGTTTATAAAGAACAGGGGTATACTTCCCATGATGTAGTAGCTAAGCTGCGCGGTATTCTAAAGCAGAAAAAAATCGGTCATACCGGTACTTTGGATCCCGATGCTGCCGGTGTTCTTCCTGTATGTCTGGGAAAAGGTACAAAACTTTGTGATATGCTTACAGACCGGGATAAAACATACCGGGCGGTGATGCTTCTTGGTACCGTAACAGATACACAGGATACCAGCGGAGCAGTCCTGTCGGAACGTAAAGTGACATCTACGGAACAGGAAGTGCTGGAAGCAATACAGAGCTTTAGAGGTGATTATGAACAGATTCCGCCCATGTACTCCGCATTAAAAGTAGACGGAAAGAAACTGTACGAATTGGCTAGGGAAGGGAAAGTCATTGAGCGGAAGGCAAGATTAGTCCATATCCATGAGATTAAAGTTGAAGAGACTGCGCTGCCTCGTGTTACCATGACCGTTTCCTGCTCAAAGGGAACTTACATACGTACTTTGTGTCATGATATTGGTGAAAAACTTGGCTGTGGCGGCTGCATGGAAAGTCTGATCCGAACAAAAGCGGGAACCTTTGCTATTGCAGACAGTTTTACGCTGGGGCAGATCGAAGAATTGCGGGATAACGGATCCTTGATGGATCATATTACGCCGATTGACGAAATGTTCATGGAATACCCCAGGGTTGATGTAAGTGAAGAGTTCCACAAATTATTATACAATGGCAATATGTTTTATGAAAAGCATATGTCGGTGCAGGTTCCTTTGCAGGATGGACCCGTAAGGGTTTATGATGCCGGGGGACAGTTTTTTGCTATATACGGCTATGAAAAAGCAGAAAAAAGATTTAAACCGGTCAAGATATTTAACGTTTAAGGCAACTGGAGGGACAAAAGAGTATGGAGTACATCGTAGGAACGACAGAATTTAGCTGTAAGGAAGAATGTGCGGTAACCTTAGGTAAATTTGACAGTTTACACAGAGGGCATCAAAGGTTGATCAGGCGTGTCAGACAGCTTCAGCGGGATGGTTTAAAAGGTGTAGTTTTCACCCTGAACTCAAACAAGTCTGAAGTATTATTAACAGGCGAGGAGCGCAGGTCACTTCTGGAAGACCAGGGGCTTTCCTGTCTGATCGAATGTCCTTTTGTGCCGGAAATATCCCATATGGAGCCGGAAGCGTTTGTATCCCGGATCCTGTCAGAACGCCTTCATGCAAAATATCTGGTTGTAGGAACAGATTTTCATTTCGGATATCAGAGAAAGGGAGATTACAGACTCCTGCAGAACCTTCAGGATAAATATGGATATCAGGTAGAAGTGATTCATAAAAAGAAATATGAGGGGAAAGATATCAGCAGTACATTTGTAAAGGAAGAGTTAAAAAAAGGCAATATGGGAGTTGTAAATGAACTTCTGGGACGCCCGTATGGTATCATCGGTGAAGTGCTTCATGGAAGAAAAATCGGCAGAACCCTTGGAATGCCTACTACCAATCTGGTTCCGGAGAAAGAAAAGTTATTGCCGCCCAATGGCGTATATGCATCTAAGACCGTAATTGACGGGAAGCTGTATCCCGGCATTACCAATATTGGTTATAAGCCTACTGTGGGCGAATCATTCCGGGGTGTTGAGACGTATATTTTTGATTTTGACCAGGATCTCTATGGCAAGACAATTGAGATTCTGCTCTATACGTTTGAGCGCCCTGAGATGAAATTTGATTCCTTAGAAAAATTAAAAGAGTGCATGCACAGAGATATTGAGTTTGGAAAGGAATATTTTGGTGAGTAATAGATGTTAATTTTAAGTGGGGTATTCATTTTTATTGGTGTTGTCCTGGTTCTTGGTACCGCCGTTTTTCGATATTACTTTCAGGGAAAAGAAAAATATCAGGGACGAGCGGACGGACAGGTTGTAGATCTGGTTATGGATAAACCGGACGAAGAAGGCGAGAGGGCCGGAATACATCATTACTATTATCCGGTAATTGCATATTATGCCAATGGACTGCTCTTTAAAGAGCGATATGAAAAGGGGAGCAATCCAAGTGAATTCAGAATGAACCAGCATTTAAAGATCTGTTTTAATCTGGAAAAGCCTTATCATTTTAGTATTCTGGAAAAGGATCCACGGTCTTATCTGCTGACCGCCGTTTATTTATTAGGGTTTTTATTCTGCATAGCAGGTGGAATAACCTTCCTTTTATTTGCAACGAGAGGTTGACGTAAGAATTTAGATGTGATATACTAACGAAGTGCGTGAGATGGGACTTACATGTGAGTTTTGTGTCTCTTATGCGCGTTAAAACAGCCGTTATTCAGAATTTTGGACAACTCCGACCATGTTCTTAGTATCAGGCGATTAAAAAATAAGGAGGAAATCAAGATGATTTCAAAAGAAAAGAAAACAGCAATTATTAACGAGTATGGCAGAAAAGCTGGAGATACAGGATCACCGGAAGTACAGATCGCAATCTTAACAGCAAGAATTCAGGAACTTACTGAGCATTTAAAAGAGCATCAGAAAGATCATCATTCAAGAAGAGGTCTTCTTAAAATGGTAGGTCAGAGACGTGGTTTACTTGCTTATTTAAAGAAAACTGATATTGAAGGATACCGTACTTTGATTGCAAAATTAGGAATCAGAAAATAATTCAGACAAAGTTGGGGGCGGAGGAATCCGTCCCTTAAGTTTGTTTCGCAACCCGTTAACAATTAACTAGAATATGTAGTATCACAGAAGCCGAGACCACTGAAAAGCAGATTTTCGGAAAGTCTGTTTTTCAGTTGTTTCGGAAAGTATACTACAGTAAATTAAAAGGAGACAAAATATGTTCAAAAGTTTTTCAATGGAACTGGCTGGAAGAACGCTTACCGTAGATGTGGGAAGAGTTGCAGCACAGGCAAATGGTGCAGCATTTATGCACTATGGTGAGACCACCGTATTATCAACAGCTACTGCTTCAGAAAAGCCAAGAGAAGGAATTGATTTCTTCCCGTTAAGCGTTGAATATGAAGAAAAATTATACGCTGTTGGAAAGATTCCGGGAGGCTTTAATAAAAGAGAAGGTAAAGCATCTGAAAATGCGATCCTCACATCCCGTGTAATCGACAGACCAATGAGACCATTATTCCCAAAAGATTACCGTAACGATGTTACTTTAAATAACCTGGTTATGTCAGTAGATCCTGACTGCAGCCCGGAATTAACCGCTATGTTAGGTTCTGCTATCGCAACTGCTATATCTGACATCCCATTTGACGGTCCAACTTCCACAACACAGGTAGGACTTGTAGACGGAGAACTGGTATTTAACCCCAATGCAGCTCAGAAAGCAGTATCGGATCTTCAGTTAACTGTTGCATCAACCAAAGATAAAGTAATCATGATTGAAGCCGGTGCAAACGAAGTTCCGGAAGCAAAAATGATTGAAGCAATTTTTGCTGCACATGAATTAAATCAGGAAGTAATCAAATTTATTAATACCATTGTTGCTGAATGTGGAAAAGAAAAGCATACTTATACAAGCTGTGCTGTTCCGGAAGAATTATTTGCAGCAATGAAAGAAATTGTAACACCAGAGCAGATGGAAGAAGCTGTCTTCACAGATGACAAGCAGACCAGAGAAGGTAATATTCGTATTATCAAAGATAAATTAACAGAAAGCTTTGCTGAAAACGAAGAATGGCTTGCTGTATTGGATGAGGCTGTTTACCAGTACCAGAAAAAGACAGTTCGTAAGATGATCTTAAAAGACCATAAACGTCCGGACGGAAGAGCAATCAACCAGATCAGGGCATTAGCAGCAGAAACAGATTTAATTCCAAGAGTGCATGGTTCAGCAATGTTTACACGTGGACAGACACAGATCTGTACCATTACCACACTTGCTCCTTTATCAGAAGCTCAGAGGATCGATGGTTTAGACGAAGCTGAGACTTCTAAGAGATATATGCATCAATATAACTTCCCAAGCTACTCCGTAGGAGAAACAAAGCCTTCCAGAGGACCGGGACGTCGTGAAATCGGACATGGAGCTCTTGCAGAGCGTGCTCTAATTGCAGTACTGCCAAGTGCAGAAGAATTCCCATATGCAATCAGAACTGTATCTGAAACTTTTGAATCCAATGGTTCTACTTCTCAGGCTAGTATCTGTGCATCCAGTATGTCTCTCATGGCAGCTGGTGTACCGATTAAAAAAGCGGTAGCTGGTATTTCAGCAGGACTTGTAACCGGTGATACAGATGATGATTATCTTGTATTGACCGATATCCAGGGCCTGGAAGATTTCTTTGGAGATATGGACTTTAAGGTAGCTGGTACTCATGACGGTATTACTGCAATCCAGATGGATATTAAGATTCATGGACTTACAAGACCGATTATTGAAGAAGCGATAGCAAGAACAAAAGAAGCAAGAACTTTCATTTTAGATGAAGTTATGAATAAAGCAATTGCAGAACCCCGCCAAGAAGTTGGCAAGTTTGCACCAAAGATCGTACAGATCAAAATTGATCCTGAGAAAATTGGTGATGTAGTTGGACAAAGAGGAAAAACAATTAATGCGATCATCGAGCAGACCGGTGTTAAGATCGATATCACAGATGATGGTGCAGTTTCCATCTGTGGCGTTGATAAAGACAGCATGGATAAAGCAATCGATATGATCAAAATTATTACAACTGATTTTGTTGCCGGACAGTTCTTTGTTGGTAAAGTAGTAAGTATCAAAGAATTCGGTGCATTTATCGAATTTGCTCCGGGCAAAGAAGGTATGGTTCACATTTCCAAAATCTCAAAAGAGAGAATTAACCGCGTAGAAGACGTTCTGACTCTTGGAGATATGGTAAAAGTTGTTTGCCTTGGCAAGGATAAAATGGGCAGAATCAGCTTCAGTATGAAAGATGTAGATAAAGATAACAAAGAGAATAAAGAGCACAAAGAGCATAAAGAGTATGCAGAAAAGAAAGCTGAGAAGCCTTCTGAGCAGTAATTTATCAATTTATCCTCTTAAATGAGAAGAAACAGTCAGATGTGAGTTCCCCTATAGGGGGTGTCAACTGGCTGTTTCTTTTTTCTATTCAACTTATTTTAATTTTCCATAACGAACATCAGAAAATTTACCATAGAGCTTTGTATCTCCTTTCATTTTACAGGCACGCACCTTATAATAGTAAACGTTCTTAGGCTTCACTTTTTTGTCGGTATAACTGCAATTGTTTTTTACGGTTGCAATCCGGGTGAATCCTTTCTTTTTATTAACAGATCGGTATAGTTGATAAGAAGTAACTCCGGTTTGTTTCTTCCATGTAATGTGCAGGTTTTTACCGGCTTCCCCGGATATTCTCGTTATTTTTTCCTTTACAGGTACCACTTTAACCGTACAGACCGATTTTTTATGATTTTCCTGCTTTGATGTACAGATGATTTTAGTAATTCCATAATTTTTTGCGGTAATCTTACCTGATTTTGAGATTTTCGCTATTTTGTTATTCCTGGATGTCCAGGATACCGATCGATTCGTCGCTGACTGGGGTAAAACCACCGCCTGAAGCTGTTTTGTTTTTCCTTTTACCAGGGTAATGGTTTTCCCCTGTTTGATAGTAACGGAAGAGACCGGAACATCTTTCCAGATCTTGAAGGAATAATCTCCGGTATTGGTTCGCTTATTCGTTCCCATGGTAATTTTCAGCAGATAGGTCTGCCCGGCATTCAGGCTGCAGGTAAGCGTCTTTGTTTCTCCTTTCCCGGCGCTCTCCTGATAGAGCTGTTCTTCAAAAGGCGTGCAGACATACATATTTGCTTTCTGGGAATCCAGGGCACCGGTTTCCATGTTGTGGTTGGTAAAACTGATATGATAGGTTCCGTCTGAAGGAGCTTTGAACTGATACCAGTCAATATCACCGTTGCCATCCAGGGAAGAGGTATATTTTTGTCCCAGAGCAGCATTGGATGCCTGGCTTGAAATATCGCTGACAGCGTCATTACGGTAACGGATCTGTATACTGTACTGTCCGGTATTTTTGGATGGGTTGATTCCCGGATTTACCGATATATAATAAGTTGTATTTTTCTCTAATTTCAGGTTAATATTACCATGTTCATTTTCTTTTAAGTGAATGCGGGTGTTATTCAGATCAATTAAATTTTCGGTACGAAGTACAAAATCCGGCTGGGATACTGCAAGTAATCCCGTTGGAATACTTAAGTTTTTGCAGGTAATATTATAATAGGCATCCTGGCTGGTGGTAGTAAATTGGTACCACTTACTGTGGGGGACCGCATCCTCCAGACGGTCCATATAGCGGATATTATATTCTAATTCAGCGGCAGATTTAGGACTGCTTCCGCCGGTTACCGGTTTCTCAGCAGCACAAACCGCAAGCCCCATTGTGAAAGCAAGGCAGAATGCCAGGGTAAAAAGCATCATCATTTTTTCTAGTTTTTTCATTACAAATCCTCCCTTAATTCGATATTATATTTACATCAAATGTGTATCTTCAAGCCGTTTTTCAAAGAATACATTCAGCCGGATCAGCGGTTTTCGTAAGATCAGACCCAGCATCAGGGCAAGTGGTACGTATACCAGAAGATGAAGCAGATCTTTGATATAGTTGCTGCCATAGATACCGGCAACCGTCTCTCTCATTGCATTGATCCCATAGGTAAATGGCAGGAAGGGATATACATTCTGGAAAAACCGGGGAGTCACT
>NZ_JAWYAJ010000357.1:0-7641 GCF_034124845.1 Robinsoniella sp. | reverse complement strand
GTCACTTCAATGGGGAAGGTTCCTCCGGCGCCGGCAATCTGAATCACCAGTAAAATGACACACAGTGCCTTGCCAATATCTCCAAATGAAACGGTCAGCGTGTAGATAATATTCGTATATACAAAGCTGGATAACAGCCCAGCGGCAACAAACAGCAGCGGATCTTTGCATTGTATCTCAAGGAAATACAGATCCCCCATGCAGATAATAAACGCCTGAATCAGCCCCAATGTCATGAAAAGCAGATATCTTCCCAGGTAACAATGGGATGGGCGTAAATTCTTCAGCTTTTCATCTTCATCTACCCGGACCTTTAAAATAGCAACCAGAACAATGCCCCCAACCCAGATAGCTAAAGTAGTATAAAATGGTGCCATTGCAGAACCGTAATTCTCAATGGGATAAAAAGAGGTCGTTTCCAGCTGTACCGGGGATGACATAAAACTGCCCATGAGATCTGGGTCATTTTGTATAATCTCCATTAATTTCTGAAGCTTCTTATCTTTCCCTACGGAATTCAACTGGGAAATAATATTCTGTATTTTATCGTGGGTGCTGCCGATTACATCTTTTGTGCTGGACAAAGCCTTTTGACCGGAGGTAAGAGAAGAGCTCATACCATCAAAAATACCATCCAGATTACTGAGGCTGCCATTGGTACTCTGTAACAGTCCGGAAAGGTCACTGCCGGTTTTTGTGATTTCATCCATCAGATTATCCAGCATGGGCTGTACCGAATTCATGTATGAGGCGCGGATGCCCGAAATCTCGTCTTTACTCCCGGATATTACAGAGGAAATAGAATTACGGGTTTCACTGCTGATGTCAGAAGCATTTTTAATACTTTCACTGGTTGCATTTATTTTATCAATAATGGACTGCTGATTTTGGCTGGATGTATTTAATTTATCAATCAGATTGTTAATCTCATCTTTTGGTTCCGGCAGCTGGGCATTGAGATCGGTCAGAATGTTGATATTTTTCGTATTCATATCAATGATTGCCTGGGCAAGCTGGGTTGTCTGTGCAAGCTGCCCCGCCGCATCGGAAATATCATTATTAATATCCCCAAATGCCTGTGAGGCAGTATTTGAAATGGAATCGTATATATCCTGCGCCGAGTTCAATACATTGCCAAATGACTGGTTTACGCTGTTTAAAGAGGACTTGGATGTATCCAGCACGGACTGGGAATCGTTGATTGTCTGTGTACCGTTTTCCAGTGTGGAACTGAGATCCGGCAAAGTCAGCTTTGTTGTGGAGAGTAGTGTATTCACACCGTCAATTGTTTCTGAAAATGCATCTATTGTAGAACTATACTGGCTTAAATCCGAATCCACCACCTGCATTACGTTAATCAGACGGTCGATCAGGGTATTGCCGTTTTCCTGTAAATCCCCGGTTGTAGTATTTAATATTCCGGCAATGGTTTCGGTAGCTACGCTGATAAAGGTACTGTTAACCTGCTGTTGAATAACGCCTACGCCTTTATCTGTGATCTTGGGAGCAATTGCATTCTTTTTTTCATTGATATAATATTGGATCTTCGGACTTTCAATGTTCGTAGAAAGTATACTGGATATTTTTTTGCTGAAATCCTCAGGGATAACTACGGCAGCATAGTATTTGCCGGATTTCACGCCGTCTACGGCCGATTGTGTATCCGTAAACTCCCAGCCGATCTGATCATTTGCTTTTAGATTATCCATAATCTGAGAACCCACATCCAGATTCATCCTATCCATTTTCCAGCCTTTATCTTCGTTGGAAACGGCTACTTTAATACCGGAAGTACTTCCATAGGGATCCCAGTTTGCAGCGATATTAAACCAGGCATATAATGCAGGAATAATACTGACACCGATTACCACAATCATAGCCATTACATTCTTACTGAGACGGGATAAATCCCGAACATAAATTCTAAATATTTTTTTCATTTCAGCCTCCATTATAATTTGTTGATTTTTTCAAGCATACCGTTACCGTCCAGCTCCGGTTCAGGCTCGGTCAGGTGGAGCTTACGTTTATAACGATAATCAATGTACTCCACGCAGATTAAATAGCCGGCGGAAAGAATAATCGATACAATCCAGGCAGTTAGAAAATTCAGTTTTGATTCCAGGCTAAACATAAGAATTAAAAAAACAGCCGGTATGATAAGAATCGCCAAAAATCCCCACCGGATTAACCGTGGATATTTTTCACGGAAGCGATTGTAAGAGCTGATGAATTCCTGATGCGCCACTTCTTTTTCAATATTTTCCCTGGCACCAAAATAAATCAGTGATTCCACCAATGCTTCTCTGGATGTTTTTCCCTCAAGAAGCCGTTGTTCATAATCGGATTGCAGATATAGAAGCAGATTCTGCTTAGCGGCTCTCGTTTCTTTGGTATCAGGCATATCCAGAAATAATTCATCTAAAAAAAGATTAAAGTCTTCCATATAACGTCATTGCCTTTCTAAATTAAGATAGGGATATTTTAGCACGAAAGAATCGGCAATACAATACAAAAATGACCAATCGTCAGTTTTTGGATTTTGAGCAGGATATGGCTTGGATGATTTCGGTTAGAATAGAAGAGAAGTAGTAAAAAAGAACAATATTTTTCATATAAATGAAAAATTATTGTGAAAGATTGAATGATATGAGTGTATAAAAAAATAAATGTTTGGGAAGTTCGTTTATTTTTGAATGGGCAGCATAGAGAAGCATAAGAAAGCGGCGCAGCAGATGTGAGGCCTCTGGTGAGGGAAAAAGCACTTTCTACAATATCTGAGCGGGTGAGTTTTCAAGAAGGAGACCCATTGATAGAAAAATATTAAAAAACACTTGACAACACCTACCAATTAGTATTAGAATGAAAAAAACAAAAAGCAAAACCGATGAGAAAGAGTAGTAAGCTTATCAACAAAATTCCAGAGAGCTGCAGGTGGTGTGATTGCAGTATTGAGTGGTTTGCCGAATGGACTTTCGAGGGCAGTCTGAAATAGAAGATAGCGGTGTGATCCGGTATCAGAAGAGTAGGCACTGTCGGGAACCGAACCCGTTATCAATCAGGAGTGTATGATAGTACATGCGAAAGTGGACATTATGTTAATTTGAGTGGTACCGCGATAATAATACGATATTATTACCGTCTCAAGCGAAGGCTTGGGGCGGTTTTTTTGTGTATTTATAAGGAACACAAAGCAGCCAGATTAACGTTCCCATTAGTTTTGTGATTGTTTGATACTATTAATCAAAATTAATGAAAAGAAGGAGAAATTATTATGAGAAAGAAAATTTTAGTTACTATTTTAAGCGTGGCAATGGCAGCAGCACTGACAGCAGGATGTGGTTCTACGGGAAACGGGGCTGCCGGAACAGAATCAGCATCATCAAGTGCATCCGGCAAATCTGAAACGGAAGCAGGAAGCATGGATGCAACAGATGCGGGAACGGAAGTAAATAATGACGAAACAGCTGATGGTGACAGTGCAGGGGCGGTCTCCGGTGAATTAGTGGAAGGGTCTTTTAAAATCGGTATTGCCCAATTTGCACAGCATGGTTCCCTTGAGAACTGCCGGGAAGGATTTTTGCAAGGCCTTGCAGAAGAGGGATTTGTAGAAGGGAAAAACCTCGAGGTGGATTATCAGAATGCAGAAGCGGACATGGGAAATGCTAATACCATCGCACAGGGGTTTGTAGCAAATAAGGTAGATCTGATGTGCGCAATTGCAACACCAAGTGCACAGGCATGTTATAATGCCGCAATGAAAACAGATATTCCGACCATTTACACAGCCGTTACGGACCCGGTCGCAGCAGAGCTTGCCCAAGAAGACCAGATACCCACCGGAAATGTGACAGGTACCAGCGATAAACTTCCGGTAGAAGCACAGCTGAAAATGATCCGTGAATTGCTTCCCGAAGCAAAAACCATCGGTATCTTATATACAACCAGCGAAGTAAACTCAGAAAGCAGTATCAAAGAATATGAATCCTTAGTAGAAAAATACGGTTTTACCCTGGAAACAGCCGGAGTGGCAACCATTGCAGATGTTCCATCAGCAGCAGATACGTTATTAGCAAAAGTAGACTGCCTGAACAACTTGACTGACAACACCGTGGTAAGTGCACTTCCTACGATATTAGATAAGGCATCCAAGAAAAACATTCCCGTATTCGGAAGTGAGATTGAACAGGTAAAAATTGGCTGCATGGCATCCGAAGGAATTGAATATATTGAACTTGGTAAACAGACCGGAAGAATGGCCGCAAAAGTGTTAAAAGGCGAAGCCAAAGCCAGCGATATGAAATTTGAAACAATTTCAGAAAGCAGTCTGTACCTGAATACCAAAGCAGCAGAAAACCTTGGCATTACAATCAGCGATGATACAAAAGGAAGAGCGGTAGAAACTTTCACGGAAATTACAGCACAATAGAAAAAGTCAAAAATCGTAGGATAACAGAGGTAGAGATATGTCCATACTAATAGGAGTTTTAGAACAGGGAATTATATATGCCATCATGACCTTAGGCATTTACATTACTTACAAAATATTAGATTTTCCGGATTTAACGGTAGACGGAAGTTTTCCTTTGGGGGCGGCGGTAACAGTTACGCTGATGGTGAATGGGGTAAATCCTTATCTGACCCTTCCCATCGCATTTGCAGCCGGAGCGCTGGCTGGTATGCTGACCGGCATCATCCATGTAAAATTCAAAGTCCGTGACCTGTTGTCGGGAATCATCATGATGACTGCATTATATACCATTAACCTGAAGATTGCAGGCAAAGCAAACGTACCGATCTTTAGTATGGACAATATGTTTGATAATTCATTTTTAACGAAAATTGTACCCGAATTTCTGGTACCTTATCAGACTTTAATAATTATCGTAATTGTGGCACTGGTGGTAAAACTATTATTGGATGCCTATATGAAAACAAAGTCCGGGTTTTTACTTCGTGCAGCAGGCGATAATCATGCACTGGTTACCGTCCTGGCAAAGGACAGCGGCAAAGTCAAGATTCTGGGGCTGGCCATCGCAAATGGTCTGGTGGCACTAAGTGGATGTGTCTATACACAATGGCAGAGGGTGTTTGACATTTCAATCGGTACCGGAACTATGGTTATTGGGCTGGCGAGCGTTATCATTGGAGTAAATCTTTGTAAATTTATCCCGAAAGTAAATAATACAACGGCTGTAATTGTAGGAGCTATTTTATACCGGGCTTGTGTGGCAATTGCAATGCAGCTTGGTTTTGGGGCAAATGATATGAAATTAATCACGGCGGTACTGTTTTTTGTAATTTTAGTAATCAGTATGGACAGGAAGAAGAAGGTGAAGGCACATGCTTGAATTAAAGAATATTAATAAATATTATAATCCCGGCACGATTAATGAAATGTGTCTCTTTGAAAATTTTAATTTTGAGGTGAACCAGGGAGAGTTTGTATCTGTGGTTGGCAGCAATGGTTCCGGTAAGACCTCCATGCTGAATATTATCTGTGGCAGTATAGATATTGATTCGGGCAGCATCCTGATGAATGGGAAAGACATCACAAGTGCAAGGGATTTTAAACGGCATCAGCGTATAGGGAGGGTTTTTCAAAATCCTTCCATGGGTACCTGTCCATCTATGACGATTCTGGAAAATATGTCACTGGCTGACAATAAGGGAAAAAAGTACAATTTGAAACCCGGAATCAATAAAAAACGAATTGATTCCTACCGAGACAGCCTGCGACAGCTGAATTTGGGGCTGGAAGATAAAATGGATGTAAAGGTAGGCGCTCTTTCCGGTGGACAGCGTCAGGCTATGGCACTTCTGATGTCTACCATGACACCAATCGAGTTTTTGATTCTGGATGAACATACGGCTGCACTGGATCCTAAGACGGCTGAGATTATTATGGAATTAACGGGTAAGCTGGTAAAGGAAAAAAATCTCACAACTATTATGGTTACCCACAATCTGAGATACGCAGTAGAGTATGGCAACCGTTTGATTATGATGCATCAGGGAAATGTGATACTGGATAAAAAAGGGACAGAAAAAGAAGCTACGGAAGTAGACGAGATCCTGGAACTGTTTAATGAGATCAGTATCGAGTGTGGAAATTAAAAATATACCGGGGAAGAATGCGCATGCCAGGATGCGCTTTACTCCCCGGTTTTATTGATTTTTCAAGAATAATTGTAAGCAGAAATCTTGCCGTCAAAATCCAAGCAGGGGATTTAAGTCTTGACGTGAGGGAATGAAAATGGTAAGATAATCACTGGCGTAAAAACACGATATAGTGTGCAATTATAAAATTTTTACTAAATATTGTTATTGAAAGGACGATAGATGTGAGGTATCATAATATAACAAAAGACGATATGCTAAATGGAGACGGACTGCGGGTAGTTCTATGGGTATCGGGATGTTCCCATTGCTGTAAGGATTGTCACAATCCGATAACCTGGGATCCAAATGGCGGTGTAACTTTTGACGAAAGTGCTAAGGAAGAATTATTTGCTGAATTAGAGAAGACTTACATATCCGGTATCACTTTCAGTGGAGGAGACCCATTGCATTCAAAGAATAAAAAAGATGTAGAAGAGCTGGCAAAAGAAATTCGCAGCAAATTTCCGCATAAAACAATCTGGCTCTATACCGGATCCACCTGGGAGAGTATCCGGCATTCTTCTATTATGCAATATCTGGATGTTTGTGTAGATGGAGAGTTTGAGTGTAAGAAGCAGTCAAAGCAGCTGCACTGGAGAGGCAGCTCCAACCAAAGAGTAATCGATGTTCAAAAATCACTGGAGTCGGGTGAAGCAGTTCTTTACTGCCAGTAAAAGTCAATCTGATTAATACATAGGAATAAAAACAATATAGGAGAATTACATGCAGAGAATAGCGAAATTTCATAAAGTAAGTTTTACACAGTTTGAAGCCGGGTACAAAGACGGATTTCCAGCGGCTTCAGAATTAGAAGTTAAAAGCATATATGAGGCGATCAAGCTTCCCAAAAGAGCAACCACAGGTTCTGCCGGATATGATTTTTACAGTCCCTTTACTTTTACGCTGAAGCCGGGAGAGACCATAAAAATCCCTACCGGAATCCGTGTGGAGATGAATACAGACTGGGTATTGAAATGTTATCCCAGAAGCGGACTGGGCTTTAAATTCCGCCTTCAGCTGAATAATACCGTGGGTATTATCGACAGCGATTATTTTTATTCCGACAATGAAGGTCATATATTTTCAAAAATCACCAACGACAGCAACGAAGATAAGTCCATTACCGTAGAAGCAGGAACTGGTTTTATGCAGGGAATATTTGTAGAGTACGGCATAACAGTAGACGATGATGCAACGGAGATTAGAAACGGCGGATTTGGCAGCACAACGAAATAAAAAATAAAAGAATATCCGGTTCATTGATAACTGTTCATAAACAGTGCACAATGAAACCGGATATTCTTTTACTGATTATATAATGTAATGAAAAATTTAAAGAATATGTTTAACTATACATTTCCTGAAGCTCTGCGGCTTCAAATTTATGTGTCAGATCTCCTGAGGAAAAATCTTTCTCTATGTATGGCATTAATTGCCTTACCTTGCTATTTACCATAGAGTCATCTTCCAATTGCCAAA
>NZ_JAWYAJ010000356.1:10927-30294 GCF_034124845.1 Robinsoniella sp. | reverse complement strand
TTAGATATACGATTTTACGAAAAAATAGCGCTTCCACTTTAACAGTGCGGCGCTACTTTTACCTGCCCGGTCAGGGCAAATTCCGTTTCTACATCAACTTTACCTTGCTAGGTGCTATTCTTCTGATATCGTTTAACATTACTTCATTTGGCTCAAAAAGAATTTTCTCCATTCCTTTATCAGACTGCATAATCAATGCAAAAATCTTATGATCCGGTTCACCGGAAGAAAAATCAACGACTTTGATACTATTGTTCTGATTGTAATAATCCAGCTCATGTGAATTTACAGGAGCCATAAGTATCATTTTTTCCAGATCCAGGCTGCGGGCTCTTTTTCTTTTTGTCTTGGACATTATCTTGTCCACATCCAGTTCCCCATTTACATACAGGTACTCAAATTCCAGGTCGAATCTTGGAATCAGGAAATAATCTGCAACACCGATAGCAATCAACGCAATTAATCCGAAGGGAGTAACAAACAACCCTACAAATGCTATCAAAACGGTAGCAACAATTAAAAGCACTTTCTTTACCTGATCCGATGCCGGTGTCTTCCTCTTAACAATTAATTCTGTGTACAAATCACTCATGTTCTTCCTCCTAAATTAGCAATACTTGTATTCTTTTATTATAATGCCATTTACCAAAATAATAAAGTCTTTCTTCCCTTTTTCCTTAATTTGATCCAAAAAGATAATCCACATATTTTGCAGATGTTGCAGTTCTTTTTGAATTGGCTACCGGGCATAGAATTATTGGACTGTAACTTGCCATTTCAGAATCTTTAATGAGCTTACTGTCCTCAATACGGAGTCCACACGTATATTCCGTACCGGTATCCTTATCTGTGCCGGTCATTAAATAATCCTTATACTTTTCATACTCAGCATCCGAAAGGATACCTTTCCAGTCCTGGAATGCTCCCGCACTGGCATAATATTCAAATAAATCTTCCGGTACAATCATAAGATCCAGATCTCCCGTGGTCATAACAGCCATGACTTTTGTAATACTGCTGACGGTCATCTGGTCCTGCTGATCCAGATTAATCATTGCAGATGAGTCAAAAGTAACCTGCTCACCGGTTTCCTCAAAGCCTGCAGCCTTTATAAAACCATCCGTAAGAGGGGAGCCTTCCGTATCCATCATGTTGGTATTCAGTGCCATAACATACAAGCCGGTCTTGATCTGTTTCCCTTTGTAAATATCCACGGCGAGCCAGACGATAATAACAATGATTGCCAAAATAACAAGTACAAACTTGTAATAATCCCAGAAATACTGTAATTTCCCCTTAAATGTCAAGTCTTTTAACTTCGCTTTCTCTTCTGTTGCCTTCTCCTTAAATGACATCTTCTGATTTTGCTCCTTTTTTCGTTTGTTTATCAACTAGTTTAACATAAATAAGGACGAACGTCTATCTCGTTCGTCCTCACTTTTTGTAAAATTTCTCTAAAAAATATTAAACTAAAGTTACCAAATATTACATCATGCCCATTCCAGGATTTCCTGCCGGCATAGCCGGAGCATCTTCTTTAATATTTGCAACACAAGATTCTGTTGTAAGGAATGTGCTTGCTACGCTTGTTGCGTTCTGCAGAGCGCTTCTTGTAACCTTAACCGGATCCAGGATTCCTGCTTCAACCATATCTACATAAGATTCTTTTGCTGCATCAAAACCGATGCCAACTTCAGATTCTTTAATCTTGTTGATTACTACAGATCCTTCTAATCCTGCATTTGCAACAATGTGGAACAGAGGAGATTCCAGCGCTTTTAAGATCACTTTTGCACCGGTCTTAACATCGCCATCCAGGGTTCCTACTAACGTTTCTACTTCTTTTGCTGCGTGAATGTAAGCAGATCCGCCGCCTGCAATAATTCCTTCTTCAACTGCAGCTCTGGTTGCATTTAATGCATCTTCCATACGAAGTTTTGCTTCTTTCATTTCTGTTTCTGTAGCTGCTCCTACGCGGATAACAGCAACTCCGCCTGCCAGTTTTGCAAGTCTTTCCTGTAATTTTTCTCTATCAAAGTCAGATGTTGTTTCTTCGATCATAGCTTTGATCTGGGATACTCTGTTGTCGATTGCAGCTTTATCCCCGCATCCGTCAACGATGATTGTATTTTCTTTCTGAACTTTAACGGATTTTGCACGTCCAAGCTGTTCCATTGTAGTTTCTTTTAAGTCTAATCCAAGTTCATCTGAAATCACCTGTCCGCCGGTTAAGATTGCAATATCTTCTAACATTGCTTTTCTTCTGTCACCGTAACCTGGAGCTTTTACGCCTACAACCTGGAAAGTTCCTCTTAATTTGTTAACAATCAGAGTGGTAAGTGCTTCCCCTTCGATGTCTTCTGCAATAATCAAAAGTTTTTTGCCGGACTGTACGATCTGCTCTAATAATGGAAGGATTTCCTGGATGTTAGAGATCTTTTTATCTGTGATCAAGATATATGGATCATCCAGATTAGCTTCCATTTTTTCCATATCAGTTGCCATGTATGCGGAAATATATCCTCTGTCAAACTGCATACCTTCTACAAGGTCTAATTCAGTCATCATTGTTTTGGATTCTTCGATTGTGATAACTCCGTCATTTGAAACTTTTTCCATAGCATCTGCTACCATGTTTCCAACTTCATCATCGCCAGCGGAGATAGCTGCAACTTTAGCGATCTGTCCTTTTCCGTTTACTTTACGGCTCATAGCTGCAATTGCATCTACAGCAGTCTGCGTAGCTTTTTTCATACCTTTTCTAAGTTCAATTGGGTTTGCTCCTGCTGCCAGGTTCTTCATTCCTTCATGAATCATTGCCTGTGCCAGTACAGTTGCTGTTGTAGTACCATCACCAGCTACATCATTTGTCTTTGTAGCAACTTCTTTTACCAGCTGTGCGCCCATGTTTTCAAATGCATCTTCTAATTCGATTTCTTTTGCAATTGTAACACCATCATTTGTGATAAGGGGTGTACCGAACTGTTTGTCAAGTACAACGTTTCTTCCTTTTGGTCCCAATGTTACTCTTACTGTGTTTGCTAATTTGTCTACACCAGCTTCTAATGCTGTTCTGGCATCAATGCCGTATTTAATTTCCTTTGCCATGTCTAAATTCCTCCTTGAAATATCCCACGTATTATTCTACGATAGCTAAAATGTCATTCTGTTTTACAATGATAAATTCTTCGTCTTCCAATTTCACTTCATTGCCTGCATATTTGGAGTAGATTACCTTATCTCCGACTTTAACCTGCATGGTAACTTCTTTACCATCAATATTTCCGCCAGGTCCTACAGCAACTACTTCTGCTTCCTGTGGTTTTTCCTGAGTTTTGCTGGCCAGGATAATTCCTGATTTTGTTGTTTCTTCAGCTTCAAACTGTTTCAATACGACTCTGTCGCCTAATGGTACTAATTTCATTCTATATTCCTCCTTAAATAATTTAAATTTTCTTTTACTAGCACTCGCTTTGATTGAGTGCTAACCGTTAGTGATATATTAGTTAAATTACTCCATTTGTGCAACTTCCAGATTTGGCTTTATATAGTCTTAATCTTTTTTATACTTACTTATACTCACTATATCTCTTATTTTCTTACTTTTTATGTTTTTATATTTTTTTTATAAAATATATGATTCCTTAATTTCTCCGTTTTGAATCGTGTAATTTTTCCAAAGCATGCTATAGCGGCTGAAGGGCGCATAGCGGGCTACGAAACCTGAATTCAGGTCAAAATGCCGTTAAGTGGGGCGCCCTTGCTCCCGGCAGCAAGATGAGGTGTGACACTTCGTAAACATGCCACACCTCTAACTGGTACCATAAAAATACCCCATATTAATATACACTGCTTTTAATTTCATTTATTAACGTATTCAACCCCAGCTCATTGCAGTCATTTATCAGACCTGAAATGATAAACTGCTCAAAAAATACTTTCAACTTTTCTCTGTCGTTTATTTGGGCAACCCCAATCGTACTTTCGATTAATTTCATATTATCCCGATTCAATTCACCTTTGTGCTCACAGTTGGCAAGAAGCTCATTGAGCTCTGTTACTAATGGTCCCTTATTTTCCTGAGAAATTCTTTTTTTAGGAGCTGGTTCTGCTATTTCTTCCGCCTCAACCTCTTCTTTCTTTTTCAGTTCTTCACTAATAGAACCCTCGCCTGATAAATTAATATGATAGATCGTGTCATCATCATTTTCTGCTATAAGGCGTGACATCAACTCGTATATTTTACTGTTAAATACGCTGTTTTCAGCATAAAAACTATATATTTCTCCGCTTATCAGACCTAAATGAACGCCATTTCGATTTTTAATGTTACGGCACCAGACCATCCATACCGCACCGCCTATGACGATTGCAGAAAGCATAAGTACCATACAGATCAGACGGTAACTTGCCATAGAAATAAAAATACCTAATACAACGTAAAGAACCGGAAATTTTTCTTCTGTCAATTTTCCCTTCCAGAGATGTTCTGTATTTGATATCCGGACCATATGGTTATCCCATTTCATGGTACCTCCATCAATATCTATCGTAGAATTTTCAACTATATTATTCGTCTGTCTGGCCATGTATATCCCCTTTTAAATGATTTCCTTGATTTTTTTCAACTACAACTGCAATCAGTACGGGGTTCGTAATGATAACCGAACCTGCTGTCTGCTGACCCGTAATCTCTATATATACACTGTAATTACACCACTGCGTACTATGAGAATCGCAATCCAGAGCAGAAAATGTAACCACATCACTTTCCGTTACCTTTTGATTCCTGAAATAAGAATAACCCGAGCTTAACGGCAGCGGCACTATCTGGTTTTTTTCCTGTTTCAATATCTGAAACTTTAACCTGGCACTTGCATCAATGCTTAAGATATTGCAGGAAAAGCTCAGTTCCGTATGAAAATGCCGGCATAATTCTGTATCCAGATTAACAGAGACTACATTGTATGTAGTTCCCTTTTCTGATCCATTCTCTATAATGACGCCTCCAAAAGCGGACGCTTTCAGAAATACATCATCTGAAATACAAGACGGTTGATCCTGGCATTTTTCTATTCGTATTTCTTTTACCAATTTTCCACAGCATTCTTCTTTATGATTTTCGCTATGACTGGAAGAATGATTCGATAATTGACAGGATGATTGGTTTGTCGATTGATTTGTCGGTCTGCATGATGATTGATTTGATGATTGATTTGATGATTGATTGTATGATTGATTGGAAAATTTATTTCCCTGAAAGTTATTTGGAACAAATGATCGGTTATTGCAGCCCGGTTGTTGCCGTGTACCTGCATTGGCATTTGTTCTCATCCCTCTGTTAGGCTGACCGTTCCGTCTCTGAGAGTAAAACAATCCATTATACATACACAGCAGCTCCTTACTAAAATATGCATAGATAGAATATTACGGTAATACCCTATCTATGCAAAACATTTATAAATCTTACCTTAGAGCGTGTTTTAAAATCATTCCAGACATCTACACGCCCTACTTTGCGGTATATTTGCCCCGAATTCAGGTTGCGTAAACGCTGCGCGCCCTTCATCCGGGACAATTTTCCAAACACGCTTTAGGATGGTTTGGCAGGTTTACCACTGCAAGCCTGCACCCTCCTGCATCTTCAATTAACTGTTCATTAACATCCGCAAGAAGAAGCATTATCAACAACGATTGCTGATAAAGTTGCATTATTAATTGCAGTAACACCAACTGTTGCAACGCCTGCAACAGTAGCTACTACACTGTAAGTGCAGCATTCTTCATCACAAATATCACAGTCACAAACAAAGAATGTGAATGTGTTGCTGTCTGTAATTGCTACAAGGCGTGAGAACACCCAGGTAGGTCCTACAGGGATTGGAGTAAGCTGGCCTTTGCACTGTTTAAATACCTGGAAGTTCAGTGTTACAACTGCTGCAGTTGTATTAATATTGCTGGCAAATTCAAATTTAATGCAAGGATTCTCAAATCCTCTCGTATCTACATTTACTGTGGCAACTGTAAAAGCTGTGCCTGCAACAGTAGCAAGCGGAAGCGTAACTGCACCTGGAGTACCGCATTTTAAAGTCGTTCTGTTTGGTCTCAAGTGTTTGCGTTTTTCACATTTGCAGTATAATTTACATTCGCAGTCACAAGGTTTATCACAATGGCAATCACAACGACGGTCACAATCACAATCACAAATCAATTCTTTTATTTCACTCATATCCAGACCTCCTATGATCTAATCAACTCAAGTTTTTATACCAAATTAGGTATAAAACATTATATTCGATAATACAATTATTGTTACTTCACTTTCTGAATTTCTAATACCATGGAAAACACATAAAAACCCGGTACCTTTACTCTGATCCACTTTTATAAATGGAACAGGGTAACGGTATCGGGTTTTTCTAACTTTAATCTGCACTTGTTTGCATTAATGACCTGTAATTGTAATTAACTTAAATAATATATTATTTCGTTTTCTGTGCTCTTAATTCTTCCAGTTCTTCAAATATATAATCATTGATTACTTTAATATACGTTCCTTTCATTCCGGAAGATCTGGATTCAATGACTCCTGCGCTTTCAAACTTGCGCAGCGCATTTACGATAACGGATCTGGTAATCCCTACACGGTCAGCAATCTTACTTGCTACCAGGATGCCTTCTGTTCCGTCCAGTTCTTCAAATATATGGGTAATTGCCTCCAGTTCAGAGAAAGATAAAGTACTGATGGCAGATTTGACAATTTGTATCTTTCTGCTTTCTTCTGCACTTTCTTCATTTACGGAACGCATCATTTCCAATCCTACAACGGTTGTACCGTATTCACTCAGGATAATATCATCGATCTCATACTGGGTATCAAACTTGTACATAAAAACAGTTCCCAGGCGTTCACCTGCAATATCAATAGGATTAATGATCGCACGGTAGTTTTTGATATCCTCTCCAACAAAGCCCAGGGTTTCCAGATTTACATTTTCTTTTGTAGACAATATTCCCAGTAATCTTTCGTTCAGCATATTGTCAATATGTCCGCCTACTTTATCCACAATCAATTCCTTGATTTCTTCAACACCATCACAAAGACTGACACCCAGAACTTTTCCTTTTTTGCTGATAACCAGAATATTGGATTCCAATATCTCTGTCAGCACTGTGCATATATCATTAAAAACGACCTTACTGGAATTATTGTTATGCAATAGCTTGTTGATTTTCCTTGTTTTATCTAACAATTGTACACTCATATTTAGCCTCCTATCTTCCATTGTTTCTATTCTACATACTGTTTCACGATAATACATATTTTATCATATAATTTTCTGAAAATCAATCGGTTTCTTATGATAATCAATTATTTTTCACAACAACTGCAAATAATTCAGACGATAAAAAAGAATGCTCTGTTTTCAAGAGCACCCTTTTTTATTTTTGTTCATTTTGTTTCGATTTATCCTGAACATATCCGCACTGTTCATCTGCGCAGACCAGTTTATTTCCTTTTTCCAGCATTACACCGCCGCAATTCGGACATTTTTCTTTGGAAGGCTTTTGCCAGGACATGAAATCACATTCCGGATTATCTTCACATCCATAGTATTTTCTGCCCTTTTTCGTTTTACGTAATACTACTTCTTTGCCGCATTTCGGACATGCGACACCGATTTTTTCCAGATAAGGTTTGGTGTTTCTACAGTCAGGGAAGCCCGGACACGCCAGAAATCTTCCGTGAGGACCATATTTTATAACCATATTGCGCCCGCATTCTTCACAAATAACATCGGTAACTTCATCTTCGATCTTAACCTGCTCTAATTCCTTTTCTGCAGCTTCTACAGCCATCTCCAGATCCGGGTAAAAATTGCTGACTACCGTTTTCCAGTTTACTACCCCTTCCTCCACTTTATCCAAAAGGGATTCCAGATTAGCAGTAAAGTTTACATCCACAATACTTGGGAATGCCTGCTTCATCATATTGTTCACGACTTCACCAAGCTCCGTCATGTACAGGTTCTTATTTTCCTTCGCTATATAACGACGTCCCAATATAGTAGTGATGGTAGGTGCATAGGTACTTGGACGTCCAATTCCAAGCTCTTCCAGGGATTTTACAAGTGTTGCCTCGGTATAATGTGCCGGAGGCTGAGTAAAATGCTGTTTATAATCAAATTCTTTTAAAGATAATTCCGTATCTTTGGAAATTCCCTTTAAAAGTACGTTTCCGCCTGTCTCTTCTTCGTCACTGTCTGTATAGACGGTTAAAAAACCATCAAACAGCAGTTTAGATGCAGCTACGGTGAAACGATAGTCTCCTGCAGCTATCTTCACAGATGTGGTTTCATAGCGGGCATTTTCCATACGGCTCGCTGCAAAACGTTTCCAGATCAGCTGATAAAGACGGTACTGGTCTCTTGACAGGGACTCTTTCATGGATATGGGCGTCCTGCTGATATCACTGGGGCGGATTGCTTCATGGGCATCCTGTATCTTCTTACCGTTTTTCTTCTTTTCCTCTACTATGGAAGAAACATATTCTTTTCCATAATCCTGCTCTATAAAATTTCTGGCCTGTGCATCTGCTTCTTCCGATATACGTGTGGAATCGGTACGCAGATAGGTGATGAGACCCACTGTTCCATTTCCCTGTATTTCAATTCCTTCATAGAGCTGCTGCGCCAGACGCATCGTTTTCTGTGTTGAAAAGTTCAGCACCTTAGAAGCTTCCTGCTGCAGGGTACTGGTGGTAAATGGCAGCGGAGCTTTTTTGATACGCTCACCTTTTTTGATATCCGCCACTTCATAGCTTGCATTTTCCAGATCAGCCAGGATTTTGTCCATTTCTTCTTTGGAAGTGATCTGCATTTTCTTCTTGTCTGTGCCATAGAATTTTGCCCGAAGAGGCTTTTTCTCACCTTTTACCGCAAAATCTGCTTCCAGAGTCCAGTATTCTTCGGGAATAAAAGCATTGATTTCATCTTCTCGGTCTCCAATAATGCGAAGTGCAACCGACTGCACCCTCCCGGCGCTTAATCCACGTTTCACCTTTGCCCACAGCAGCGGGCTGATACGATAACCAACCATACGGTCCAGCATTCTTCTGGCCTGCTGTGCATCTACCAGATCCATATCAATATCTCTTGCGCTCTTAAGAGATGTCTTAACAGCGTTTTTCGTTATTTCGTTAAATGTAATCCGGTACATCTTATCCTCTTCCAGCTTTAACGCCTTTGACAGATGCCAGGATATTGCTTCTCCTTCGCGGTCAGGGTCAGTTGCGAGATACACTTTATCCGCTTTCTTGGCAGCTTTTCGAAGTCCTGCCAGGATATCTCCTTTCCCACGAATTGTGATGTATTTAGGCTCATAAGCATGTTCTACATCGATGCCCAGCTGGCTTTTTGGCAGATCACGGACATGTCCGTTAGATGCCGCCACTTCATAATTTGCCCCCAGGAATTTTTTAATTGTCTTTACTTTAGTAGGAGATTCTACAATCACCAGATATTTCGCCATATATTCCTCCACGAGATAAAACCTCTATATTTTTTCATAAAAATTCTTTGCCGATTCCTTCACTAATCCCTTTAATTGCAGGGATATAAGTACTCCCGCCAACTCCTTGACCGGCAGATTTGCATCGGATAAAATCTGATCCAGGCTTTTAGAGTTGAAATCCAGACAACTATACACCAAATTTTCTTTTGTTTCAAGTGTTATCTTATTTTTTTTGTTTTTCCTTTCTTTTCCCCCTCTACACCCAGCTCCCTTAAAAGGGCATCAACCCCTGTTATAATACCGGCTCCCTGGGCAATCAAAAGATTACTTCCCATGCTTAATTCATCGTTCATCCTGCCGGGTACAACATAGACATCACGTCCCTGTTCCAGAGCACAGTCTGCGGTGATAAGAGAACCGCTTTTTTCTTTTGCCTCCACGACGATCACCACATCAGAAAGCCCGCTGATGATGCGGTTGCGCAATGGAAAATGTACGGGAAGGGGCTGGGTGCCCGGCGGATATTCTGACAAAATGCCGCCCTGTACCTCCAGGGCATCATATAAATCCCGGTTTCTTTTTGGATAACAGATATCCACACCGCTGCCAAGCACTCCATAGCTGTTTCCTCCTGCCCGAAGAGCCGCACGTTGTCCGAATCCGTCCACGCCGAGTGCCATACCGCTTATAATATGGATGCCTTTTAATGCCAGTTTTTCACCCATTTCCTCTGCCATCTGCCTGCCATATCCGCTGCACCGCCTGGCTCCAATGATTGCCGCCGCATAGGTTTCTTCCCCCGGAAGTTTCCCTTTGAAAAAAAGCCCGTAAGGCGGATCCGGTATTGCTTTTAAACGTCCCGGGTATGCCGGGTGTCCAATGCTGATAAAGTCTATTCCCTTTTTTCTTCTATTATGATATTCTTTGTCAATATCTGTATTTTTTTTAGCCTGGATCAGCGCATTCTTTTCTGCATCATTCAAAATTGGCAGCCCGTATATTTCTTTTTCTTTTGCATAAAACAGATATTTCGGATTTCCAAAATATTCGGTCAGGCGTCTTATCCCTTCCCGGTACAAACCGCTTATGCTGCACAACCAATACCAATATTCTTCCATTTCCTGCTCCTTTCATACCTCCCAGAATTTTTTATCAATACTGCGGTAACAAATCGCTTCACTTATATGCTCCGCTTTGATTTTTAAAGAACCATCCAGATCAGCTATGGTTCTGGCTACCTTGATAATCCGATGGTATGCCCTCGCACTTAAATGAAACTTTTCAAAAGCCTGTTTCATTAATAATGCTTCCTTTTTCCCAAGCGGACAGAATGCTTTTATCCCTCTCTCCGTCAGATCTGAGTTAAAGCAAAATGGCATTCCTACATAACGATGAAGCTGGATCTTGTGAGCCTCCTTCACTCTGTTTCGGATCATTTCGGAACTTTCACTAGATTTCTTACCGGCAAGATCCTGGTATGAAACTACCGGGGCCTCTATGGCAATATCCATCCGGTCCAGCAGCGGCGCACTGATTCTCCCCAGATATTGACGCACTTCGCTTTCCGTACAACTGCATTTGTTTAAATCCGGGTAGTGTCCGCACCGGCAGGGATTCATGGCTGCCGCAAACAGAAACTTTGCCGGAAACCGGTAACTGCCCCCTGTCCGGTTAATACAGATCTGGCGTTCTTCCATTGGCTGCCGTAAAACCTCCAGGGTTTCTTTTTTAAATTCCGCTAATTCATCCAAAAAGAGTATACCATTATGTGCCAGGCTGATTTCACCGGGCTTTGGATGCTGTCCGCCGCCTGTCAGGGCTTTTGGGGTTATGGTGTGATGAGGTGACCGGAATGGCCGAGATTTAAGAAGAGGCGATGCCGGCGAAAGAATGCCAGCAACACTGTAGACTTTTGAAATTTCCAGACTTTCCGCAAGGGTTAAGGGCGGTAAAATGGTAGGGAGACGCCTTGCCAGCATGGATTTCCCCGACCCCGGAGGTCCGATTAGCAGCAGATTGTGCATTCCTGCAGCTGCTACCTCCGCCGCCCTCTTCACCGCCTCCTGCCCGTTAATATCGCTGAAATCTTCTCTCTGCTGCGTCTCCCCTTCTCGAAACAGGGCATCCACATCCACATATCCCGGCTCAATTTTTATCGATTCATTGAGATAATCCACTGCCTGTCCCAGATTTTCCACCCCGATCACGCTGATTCCTTTTATGACCGAACCTTCCATCAGATTACTTTTTGGAATGATACATTTGGAAAAACCCATTTTCTTTGCCAGGGATACGATGGATAAAACCCCCGGAATGGCGTTTATTTCCCCATTTAAGCTGAGTTCACCTGCCACCAGTATATTCTTCATGGTGTTTTGGGGAATAAAGCCGTATGAGCCCAATACGGCGATTGCAACCGGCAGATCAAATCCGGAACCGTTTTTCTTTAAATCAGCCGGCGAAAGGTTAACGGTAATCCTTTTTGGCAGAATACGGATTCCAGCGTTGCGAATCGAAGTCCTCACCCGCTCCTGGGCCTCTTTTACCTGGGAAGACAGATATCCCACCATGGTAAACATAGGCAGTCCGTCGCTGACATCTGCCTCCACCCGCACCAGCCTGCTTTCTACACCGTAAATAACTGCAGACATAACTGTACTAAACAATCTGCTACCTCCTTTTATTCAATTATTGATCAATTGTTGGAAAATTCTTCAAAAGATGTTTGAAGAAAAGAATTAAGAAAAATATGCCTTTAAGCATTTTATTTAGTATACTCTGGTTTACATAAAATTGCAAATGTTTTTTATTACAAAAAAATGAACGTCAGACCCTGTTAACCATGTCACAGGTCCGACGCCTTTAGCACACGCAGGCCGCATATTTCCCGCTCACTGCATACTGCTGCATTGCAGTCTTTCATCTGCCAGATTTGGAACCGGCAGCCATATTGAAAAAACACATCCTGTGTGCATGCAGAAAAATCAAGACTTCTTAAATCCCGGTTAATTCCGGTACCCTGCTGTTTTAAATAGCTTTCCTTTGCTACCCAGATCCTGCCAAAAATCCGGTTTTTTTCTTCATCCGGAGCCTCGCACATCAGCTTCCATTCTCTTTCATGGCTGATCCGCTTAGCCAGATTTTCCTTATATATCAGCACTTTTTCTATATCTACACCGATCTCTTTTTCATGGATTCCGCACATGATCCCATTTTGACAGTGACTCACATTAAAATGAATATTGGGAAAGTCCGGAAAGTAAGGCTTCCCATATAGATTTTTAGCTATATCCGGCAATTTTTCTATACCCAGCTCATTTTTCAGCCCGTATGCCAGAAGCTGATATGCCGTTTTGCTCTGCTGACAGCGTTTTTCTTTTCCTGTTGCGGCAAGTATTTCCTCCAAAACTAAATACAACACAAGCTTCATCTTCCTCTCCGGTTCGTTTACAGCTGCCTGATGCCGTCCCATGCAACTGTCTTTTTGGCATTATAGCACAATTCATGCTTCTTGCATATATCTGGATAAAGGCTTTCTTTTTTACCCCCAGCTTTTTCTTGTCAAAAGCCTTCCCGTAATTTTTTTAATGCATTCTTTTCAATCCTGGAAACGTAAGACCTGGATATACCAAGAGCCTTTGCAATCTCCCGCTGTGTTGTCTCTTTCGCACCAAAGAGACCATACCTGAGAATCAATACTTTTTGTTCTCTGTCATTCAAAAATACCTTGAAGATTTCATACAGTTTTTTTGTATTTTCTTCTAACTCCATGGTTTCAATCACGTCTACGTTATTGCTCTCAATAATGTCCAAAAGGCTGATTTCGTTTCCCTCTTTGTCCATTCCGATCGGCTCGTAGAGAGAAACTTCCTTGGAAGTTTTTTTACGCATCCTTAGCATCATGAGGAGTTCATTTTCAATACACCTGGCGGCATAAGTGGCTAAACGATTGTTTTTACTATGATCGAAGGTAGTCACTGCCTTAATCAGGCCAATAGTTCCTATGGAAATCAGATCTTCCGAATCTTCTTCCGGCCTTTGATATTTTTTGGCGACGTGGGCTACCAATCTCAGGTTACGTTCGATTAGAATCCTCTTTGCGTCCAGGTCGCCCTCCTTGTATTTTTGAAGAAACAGCTTTTCTTCTTCGGCAGTAAGCGGCTTGGGAAATGTCTTCAAAAAAAGCACCTCAAAGCGGATTTATAACATTGTATGTTACAAATCCCTTATTAGTGCCTTTCCCATTAATTTTTGGTTGTCCTTTATTCTGCTCTTCTTAAAATATCATAGGAATCCATCGCACAACCAAGGTCAATCCAGAGTATCTGCTTGGGATGGGGAGCGCTCTCCTGGGGATTTCCATCCTCGCCCAGAATCTGCTTCACCGTCACAGTCAGATTGTCTCCGTTTGGTTTCATGATTTCAATCTCTTCGCCCACAGAGAATTTATTGCGCTGTTCGATTCTGTACAGCCCGTCTTCATTGCGTTCTCCCACTATTCCAAGATAGGTATATTCTTTTACATAGGTATTGCTGTCATAAATCTGCGTGGTTTCATCCGGTTTTCCAAAGAAGAATCCCGTGGTAAACTGCCGATAGGTGCAATTGGAAATCTGCTCCTTATACCAGGGCATATTCTGCTCATAGAGTTTCGGATCACGGGCATAATCATCCATGGCTTTGCGGTATGTCCTCGCAACAGTTGCCACATAAAGCGCCGTTTTCATTCTGCCTTCTATCTTAAAACTGTCTATGCCGGATTCCATCAGCTCCGGTATATGTTCGATCATACACAGATCCTTGGAATTAAAAATATAGGTTCCCCGTTCGTTTTCATAAACAGGCATATATTCTCCGGGCCTTGTCTCTTCCACAATGGAATATTTCCAGCGGCAGGGATGGGTACAGGCTCCTCTGTTGGCATCTCTGCCTGTAAAATAATTACTTAGCAGGCATCTTCCGGAATAGGAGATACACATGGCACCGTGTACAAAGGTTTCAATCTCCAGTTCTTCCGGTATATGCGCCCTGATTTCCCGGATTTCATCCAGGGATAACTCTCTGGCTGTCACTACCCGTTTCGCTCCCAGTTCATGCCAGAAAAGGTAGGTCTCATAATTCGTATTATTTGCCTGGGTACTGATATGGAGCTCGATTTCCGGGCAAACTCTTTTAGCAATCATAAATACCCCCGGATCTGCAATGATCAAAGCATCCGGACCAATTTCCTTCAATTCTTTAAAATATGCCTCCACTCCGTCCAAATCCAGGTTGTGGGCAAGAATATTCGCTGTTACATATACTTTAACACCATACTGGTGTGCAAATGCAATTCCATCCTTCATATCTTCCATGGAAAAATTTTTGGCTTTTGCTCTTAACCCAAAAGCTTCCCCTCCGATATATACGGCATCTGCCCCAAATATAACTGCTGTTTTTAAAACTTCCAGGCTGCTTGCCGGTATCAGTAATTCTGGTTTTCTCATGTTTCTATCCTTTCTTCTGATGTGCATAAACAAGGACGGCGATTAGAGCGTGTTTGAAAAATCATTCCCACCATCTGTACGCCCCACTTTGCGGTCTGAATGCGCCAAATTTAGTCTACATAGCCCGCTACGCCTCCTGAATTTAGTGTATCCATCCCACAAACTGGAACGCACAACAGTCAGAAAGCATTTTTCAAACACGCTCTAACACTCCGTCCTACGCTCCTGCTTTATACTCACCGTAGCTCCGTCTCCAATTGGAATAATTGTGGTCAGAAGCTGTTCGTTATGTTTCAATTCATAGAGATAATCTCTCATTCTTTTGTAAATCGTCCTGTTTCTGCGCTCTACTGCGAACCTGGATTCAATAATATCACCGTCCTGGAGGACATTGTCCGATACCAGAACACCTCCGGGTTTCAGAAGCCTTAATACTTCCGGCAGAAAATGAATATACTGCCCTTTTGCCGCATCCATAAAAATAAAATCGAAGCAGTCCTGCAGCTCTTTTAATATTTCCATGGCATCCCCCTCTAAAAGGGTAATCCGGTCTTCCCGTCCTGCTTTTTTAAAATTTTCCCGGGCAATAGGAATCCTTTTTTCATATTTTTCAATGGTTGTAATATGACAGTCTGCCCCGGTATATTCACTCATCAGCAAGGTTGAAAAGCCCACTGCCGTCCCAACTTCCAGAATCTTTGCGGGACGGTGTACCGCCAGAAGCACTTTTAGAAAACTCTGCATCTCCCGGCGGATGATCGGCACGAAATCTTCACATGCCTGTCTCTCCAATTCGTCTAAAAACGGCGTATTCCCCACATCCAGAGAGTTGATATAGGTTACCATTCTTTCATCTACAATCATTGTTCCATCCTATTCTTCCGTCTGTGCCTCTGTTTCCTGAGCCAGCTCTTCCAGCATCTCATCCGCATCCTGCGCCGTCGTCAGAATATAATTACCTTTTTTCAATTTACCACTGTATTTTGACAATTTTTCCTGTACCCAGAAAACTTTTGCATCCTTTATCAGTCCTTTGTTTTTCAGCAGTTCACCGATCTCCATCACAGACATATCTTCTGTTACGGTGACCGCCACTTCTTTTCCAGGAGGATCCGAAATGGATTCCCCTGCAAAGACCTGAAAACCAAATTCGTAAGCATGTCTGCCAAACACAAATAGCGCATATACAATTAAAATAAGGATTACCATTTTTACACAGGTCATCGTTATGGATAACACTACTTTTTTGGCATTCATTTATCGACCTCCTATAAGTTGAGCTCACCGGCAAAGTCGTCAATGTCCATTTCAATCACATTCATAATATCCTGATCAATCTTCTGGAGCATTTTACAGACACGCAGCTCCGACTTCAGATAGTCCTCCACCAGAGGATTTTCCCGCAACTGCGCATAATCTTTCTGAATTTTCTGAAGCTCCTGAAACAGATCTTTATCTTCTTTCAAGCTCTGCATTTCAAAATTCTTCTTTCGAAATTCATCAATCTGTGCTTTTAATTCCGGTTTATCTTTTAGTCTGCTCTTCGCCTTTTCAAAGTCTTTGTACGCTGTACACTCCTGCACAGCTTCCACCAGAGCTTCCAGGCACGCTGTCACCTTGTCCATATCTATCAATCCTTATACTTCCATAATAATCGGCAATATCATCGGGTTACGCTTTGTCTTTTTCCAGAGATAGTCACTGAGAGAATCCTTAATGGAACTTTTAATCTTGCCCCAGTCCGTAATATTCTTATCGGCACAATGGTCTAAAGATTCCTCTACCACCCGTCTTGCTTCATCCATAAGAAGTTCAGACTCTCTTACATATACAAATCCTCTGGAAACAATATCCGGACCGGCAAGAAGCTGGTTACTGTATTTTTCAAGCGTCAGTACGACAATCAAAATACCGTCTTCTGCAAGGTGCTGTCTGTCACGGAGAACAATATTTCCCACATCGCCTACACCCAGACCATCTACCAGAATTGCTCCTGTCTGTACCTTGTCCACAATTTTAGCCTGTTTGTCATCCAGTTCCAGCACATCTCCGGAGGATAATACAAAAATATTATCTTTGGAAATGCCCAGATTGTTTGCAATACCTGCCTGCGCCTTTAAATGACGGTATTCGCCGTGCACCGGAATCGCATATTTCGGACGTACCAGGGAATAAATCAGTTTAATTTCTTCCTGGCAGGCATGTCCGGAAACGTGCGCATCCTGGAAAATAACATCTGCACCCTTCATGGATAACTCATTGATTACCTTGGATACTGCCTTCTCATTTCCCGGTATGGGATTGGAACTGAAGATAACTGTGTCCCCTGGTTTAATGCTGATCTTACGATGCATATCATATGCCATTCTGGACAGTGCGGCCATGGATTCTCCCTGGCTTCCGGTGGTAATTAACACCATCTGTTCATCCGGATAGTTTTTCATCTGTTCCAGATCTATTAGAGTATGTTCCGGTATGCTGATATATCCCAACTCAGAAGCAATGGTAATGATACTTACCATACTTCTTCCTTCCACAACGACTTTTCTTCCGTATTTGTAAGCAGAATTGATAATCTGCTGAACTCTGTCTACATTGGATGCAAACGTCGCAATGATAATTCTTGTATTTTTATGCTCTGCAAATATATTGTCAAAAGTTTTACCTACTGTCCGTTCTGACATGGTAAAACCAGGTCTTTCCGCATTTGTACTGTCACACATCAGGGCCAGAACGCCCTTCTTGCCAATTTCCCCGAATCTCTGTAAATCAATTGCATCTCCGAATACCGGCGTGTAATCTACTTTAAAATCTCCAGTATGCACCACGGTTCCTGCTGGTGAATAGATAGCCAGGGCGGAAGCGTCTGCAATACTGTGGTTGGTCTTGATAAATTCGATACGAAAAGCGCCCAGGTTAATGGCCTGTCCATGCTTAATGACCTTTCGCTTTGTCGTCTTCAGTAAATTGTGTTCCTTTAGTTTGTTATCAATGATTCCGACCGTCAGCTTTGTTGCATAAATCGGAACATTAATCTCTTTCAGAATATACGGAAGAGCACCAATATGGTCCTCATGTCCATGGGTAATCACAAACCCTTTTACTTTCTGAATGTTGTTCTTCAGATAAGTAATGTCGGGGATTACCAGGTCAATTCCCAGCATGTCGTCTTCCGGAAATGACAATCCGCAATCCACAACAATGATACTGTCTTCAAATTCAAAGGCAGTAATATTCATTCCGATCTGTTCCAAACCACCCAGCGGAATGATTTTCAATTTTGAGTTATTAATATTTTTCAATCAATTAGACCTCCTTTGCCTGCTTGTTTTATTTTTATCTATATTTATATACGCAGATCAAACTGCATATTTCTATACAACATTTGTTTATGCAGCTTTAAATCTTCATATCATTAAATATAAAGATAATACTGCATATTTTATCACTTCGTTATCTACGCAGCATAAACTGCTTATTTCTTCATATCATCATATACGCAGAATGTCCCATGTATTTCTTCACATCATTATATTATGAAGCTTACTGTATATTTCTTCAATTGATTATTTGCGCAGCTTACGCAACATAAGCCGCATACTTCTTCCATTCACTATTCACGAAACATATGCCATATATTTCTTCCATTATCTTTACATTGTAATATCAACATCTTCCAGCATCTCGCTGAAAATCTTCGATACTGCTTCCAATTCTTCGTCATCTTCTACGATCTCATAAAGTGCTTCCTGTTCCCCGTCTGCTGACAGATCTTTTAAAATAAATGCTTCCGCATCTTCCTCTTCATCATCGGATTCGGTAACAAGGATATAATTCATACCATTTATACGTGTTTGTTCCAACACAAAAAACTCTGCAGCCTCATCTGTGTCTGCAAAAGTAAATTTAATTTTTTCCATTTTTATGTGCGGCTCCTTTTCTGATTCTAATTTTCTTTCGACCTCATTGCCTCACTGTCTAAATAACCCTGCAGGATATAAACAGCCGCAAGCTGGTCCACATACTTTTTACGGTCTTCTCTTCGCACATTGCTTTCCATCAGAGTACGGTTTGCTTCTACGGTTGTTAACCTTTCATCCCACATGACAACTTCCAGACCTGTCCTTCTTTCCAGCATTTCTTTAAATGCCAAAGATTTTTCAGCCCTGTCGCCAATAGTGTTATTCATATTTTTTGGAAAGCCGAGCACCAGCTTTCCAACTTCATTTTCCTGAATTAACGTTTCAATTCTTGCCAGAGTTTGACGAAGCTTATTTTCGGACGTTCTTCGTACAATTTCTATCCCCTGGGCAGTAATTCCCAAAGCATCGCTGATAGCCACACCTACTGTTTTGGAGCCATAGTCCA
>NZ_JAWYAJ010000356.1:0-10917 GCF_034124845.1 Robinsoniella sp. | reverse complement strand
ATCCCATTATTTTCATAGTGTCTCTACTGCCATGCCTTATTCTTAATATACTCTTTTAATAACTCTTCTACCAGCTCGTCCCGTTCTACTTTCATAATCATGCTTCTGGCATTGTTATGACTGGTGATATATGTCGGATCACCTGACATAATATAGCCTACAATCTGATTCACAGGATTATATCCTTTTTCAGTCATTGCATTATAAACGGTATCCAGTACGTCCTTTACCCGGATCTCTGCGTCTGAGTTTACGTTAAAATATTGTGTATTACTAATCTTTCCCATTTTATCACGCCCTTAATTAAACTTTACATCCATTCTAATATAAATAAAAGAAAATTACAATCCCATTTTTCAAAAAAGTTTCTTTACTGCTTCTTTTAATCCTGCAAATTCTCCTAATTTTCACATAATAACAAGTGATTTTTCAGTCTTCCCCGGAGTGTTTTATTCAACAGGCAATTAGCATAATCCGCATCTGCGCAACATGCTGCCTTGATATATTCCCGGGTATGCCCAATATAATATTCTTTTTCTTCTACGGTTATTTTTTCTTCAAAAAGAATCTCTGTTTCCTTTCCCAGAAAACGTTCTTCGTATGCCGTCTGGTTTTCTTCGTTAAGACGGATCAACTCCTGGCTGCGGATATTTTTTACATTTTCGTCAATCTGGTTTTCCATAACTGCCGCCTTGGTACCTTTTCGTCTGGAATATTTAAAGATATGAGTTTCAAAAAAACAAATCCTCTTTAAAAACTCTTTTGTAGTCTTAAATTCTTCTTCTGATTCTCCCGGAAATCCAACAATTACATCTGTAGTCAGCGCCGGAAGTTCAAAATATCTGCGCAAAATCATACATTTTTCTTCGAATTCTTTTGTATCATAACGCCGGTTCATTCTGCTTAAAGTTTCATCACATCCGCTTTGCAATGACAGGTGAAAATGCGGACAGATCTTCTCCATAGAACTTAATTCTTTCGCAAATTCTTCGGTTATGATACGGGGCTCCAGCGAACCCAGGCGGATTCTTTTGATTCCTTCAATTTTATGAACCTCCCTAATCAGTTCCAGCAGAGTCAGACCTAAGTCTATTCCGTAAGAACTTAAATGGATGCCGGTCAAAACAACTTCCTGATAGCCTGCTTTTGCAAGATTGCCCACTTCTGTTTTTACATCTTCGATGTCCCTGCTGCGCACTCTGCCTCTTGCATAGGGGATGATACAATAGCTGCAGAACTGGTTGCAGCCGTCCTGTACTTTGATATATGCCCTGGTATGCTCCGCGGTTCTGGAAATTGTCAGGTTTTCGTACTCTGATGTATGATTGACGTCGATAACTGCATCCTCTTCTTCCTGGTTTATTTCATAGGATTTCAGGATAGAAACCAGATCTTTTTTCTTATTATTTCCAATTACAATGTCAATCGCATCGTCTTTTTTCAGTTCTTCTTTGGATGCCTGCACATAACATCCGGCAGCCACTACGATTGCGCCCGGATTCATTTTTTTAGCCTTGTGAAGCATCTGTCTGGACTTGCGGTCCGCAATGTTTGTCACTGTGCATGTATTAATAATATAGATATCCGCCCCCGGTTCAAAGGGAACTATTTTATAACCATTTTCCTGTAAAATCTGCTGCATCGCTTCTGTTTCATACGCATTTACTTTGCATCCCAGATTATGCAGCGCTACTGTTTTTTGATTCATGTTAACACCTTTCTCATAAACATACTTTACAATTGTATGCAATTAAATACTTTTCGTAAATCTTTCGTAAAATCAACAAACAAATTGTACAATTTTATAACTTTTGACGAATAACTCTTCCCAACTTTGTGAGTTTTCGCATTGACTTTTGTTACCACAAAATGTAAGATATAAGAAACAAAAATACAAGGGAGGTTTTTCCAATGAAGACAGTACAGATTTCTTTAAATTCCATCGATAAAGTAAAATCATTTGTAAATGATATTACAAAATTTGATTATGATTTTGATCTTGTATCAGGAAGATACGTAATCGATGCAAAATCTATCATGGGTATCTTCAGTTTAGATTTATCTAAACCGATCGACTTAAATATCCATGCTGAAGATGATGTTGAAAGCATTTTAGCTGCTTTAAAACCATACATCATCTAATCTCATAAGATGAAACGAAGTACAAAGGCAAATCGATTTTCGATTTGTCTTTTTTTATAGCATCCATTTTCTGTTCTTCAAATCAATCTTAAAACCAAATACTGAGCGTGTCCGAAAAATGCTTTCTGCAAGATGCATGATGCACATCTGTCAGAAAGCAATTTTCAACAGGCCTTAATATATCCTATTCCACCCAGATTGTTTCCGTTGTTTCAATAGCAGTTTTCATTAATTCTTCGATTTTTTCTTCCAGACTGGTTTCGGAACGTTTGATAATATTAATATTCGGTTTCGTAACCGGATGTTTGGCAACGAAGATAGTGCAGCAGTCTTCAAACGGAAGAATGGAAGTCTCATAAGTTCCGATTTTCAGAGAGACATCCACGATTTCCTGTTTGTCAAATCCAATCACCGGACGGAAAACAGGAAGGGTACACACTTCGTTGGTAGCTGCAAGGCTCTGCATTGTCTGGCTTGCCACCTGTCCGATACTCTCTCCGGTAATCAGCCCAAGGCTACCGGTCTCTTTTGCAAAATGCTCTGCAATGCGCATCATATAGCGGCGCATAATGATGGTCAGTTCTTCATGGGGGCACTTGTCATAAATATACAGCTGGATATCCGTAAAGTTTACCACATGCAGATTAATCGGTCCCGAATACCTGGATACCAGTTTCGCAAGATCTACAACCTTTTGTTTGGCACGTTCACTTGTATAAGGCGGTGCATGGAAATATACCGCATCTAACTTTACGCCCCTTTTGGAAATCATATAACCTGCAACCGGGCTGTCAATTCCGCCTGATAAAAGCAGCATTGCTTTGCCGTTGGTACCTACCGGCATACCGCCAGGTCCCGGTATAATTTTAGAATAAATGTAGATTTTCTCACGGATTTCCACATTCAGCAGAATCTCCGGCTTATGAACATCTACTTTCATGCCGTCAAATGCTTCCAGAATCCGTTCTCCCAGATCACAGTTTAACTCCATGGATGTCATAGGATAGTTCTTGCGCGCTCTTCTGGCATTAACTTTAAAGCTCTGGTTGTTTCCCGGGTGGATCTGGGACACATAATCAATCACATCACTTGCAAGGCTGTCAAAACCTTCGTCGTCTATCTTCACTACCGGACAGATACCTACTATTCCAAATACCCGCTGCAGTGCTTCCACTGTTTCCTCAAAGTCGAATGCACTCAGGCAGTCCACATAGATTCTTCCCTGTTCCTTATGAACCAGAAATTCGCCTTCCACTTCTTTTAACGCATGGCGGATTTGCTTTACCAGTGCGTCTTCAAATAAATAGCGGTTCTTACCCTTGATTCCTATTTCTCCGTATTTTATTAAAAATGCTTTAAACATCTTTTCTCCAATCTATAACTTAATATTAAACTTTTGTGCAATGCTCCCATACTGCTGTGCCATACGCAAGAAACCAGCAGTGGATTTTCAAACACGCTCTAATGTCTGGAATACTTCCTTAGCACAGGCACAATCTTCTTCAACTCTTCCAGACAATATGCAATTTCTTCCTCCGTAGTAAAATGGCTAAAGCTAAACCGCACCGTTGTTTCTAACAGATCTTTTTCCAGACCGATTTCTTTTAATACGGTACTGATCGGCAGCTTCTTATTGGATGAACATGCAGAACCGGACGATACATAGATTTCCTTTTCCTCCAGCGCATGAAGCAGCACCTCGCTTCGGATTCCCTGGAAGCTTACGCTTACAATCTGGGGAGCGCCAAGTACACCATCCGGACTGTTGATCACGGTATCCGGTATTTCGCTGACTCCATTGGCAAACAACTCTTTGATCCGGTATAAATGGCTGATCTTTTCTTCAAAGCCTGTATACGCCTCTTTTGCAGCCATACCAAGTCCGGCAATCCCGGGTACATTATCCGTACCGGAACGCATTCCTTTTTGCTGTCCCCCTCCCAGAATCAGGGGTTTTATCTTCACTTTTTCATTTACATATAAAAAGCCCACGCCTTTTGGTCCATGGATTTTATGGGCACTTACCGACAGCATGTCAATTCCCATCTTTTTGGGGAGGATGCGGTACTTCCCATATGCCTGGATGGCGTCCACATGAAAAAGTATGCCGGGCTTCTTCTTTTTAATCAAAGCGGCTATTTCTTCTAATGGCTGAACCGCTCCTACCTCATTGTTAACATACATGGCGGAAATCAGGATGGTTTCATCACAGATGGCATTTTCAAGCGCAGCCAAATCTGCTTTCCCGTCTCTGCCTACGGGAATGTAACTTACCCGAAAGCCCTGTTCCGCCAGATACTGCATGGGCTGAATCACTGCCGGATGCTCTATCGCCGTAGTAATTACATGCATTCCGGCTCGTTTATTCGCCATTGCTGCTCCAATAATTGCCCAGTTATTGGCTTCTGTTCCTCCGGATGTAAAGAAAATCTCTTTTTCATTTACCTTCATTGTTTTCGCAATAGCTTCCCGGCTATCTTTTAAATACTGCTCGGCTTTTACTCCCCGCAGATGCTTGGATGACGGATTTCCATAATCCTCCATCATGGTTTTAACCACAATGTCTTTTACACTTTCCAGGCATCTGGTGGTAGCCGAATTATCTAAATATGCTTCCATATATACCTCCTGCATACCGCAGACAGATCTGCGGTACTAGTGCCGCTCGGCGCAAATACGCCGGGCAGCACTAGTCCTCCAGCGTAAACATCAGTATTGACAAAACTGTCATACCGGCTGTTTCCGTTCTTAAAATTCGTTTTCCAAGCGTAATAGGCACCGCTCCTGCCTCTCTTGCAGCCTCTACTTCTGCTTCATCAAATCCACCTTCGGGACCGATAAAGATTCCTATGGACTGGCCCTTTTGGATATTGCCAATGACCTCTTTTGTCTTCGCCATTCCCGATGCCAGTTCATAGGGAATCAGTTTGATATCCAGTTCTTCTGCATAGCTGACAGCTTCTTTAAACCCCATCACCTTTGTCACAGCCGGAACCACGGTTCGTTTTGACTGCTTTGCAGCGCTTGTGGAAATGCTGTTCCAACGCTTTCTCTTCGCTTCTTCTTTTTTGGCATCCAGCTTTACAACAGCCCGTCTGGTTGCCACCGGGATAATTTCATACACCCCAAGTTCCACTGCTTTCTGTATGATAAGTTCCATTTTGTCATTCTTAGGCAGACCCTGAAAAAGATAGATTTTAGAAGAGAGTTCCATGCCGGCTTCTTCCATCCACATAATCTTTGTCCGGACTTCATTGATGTCAAATCCTGTAATTTCGCACCGGTATTCCTTATTGTCCTGTCCGCTGCTGATACTGACCTGTTCTCCGGTATTCATCCGGAGTACATTTTTGATATGATTTACATCCTCACCTGTTATAACAATTTCTTTTTCTCCAATCTGATCGGGAGACACAAAAAAATGATACATGAATCCACCTAGTTCTTTCTTGCTGTTACGGATACCCACTCGCCCTGGTGTGTCACTTCTACGATTTCCAGACCTGCTGCCTTGACTGCTTCTACCACACAATCCTCTTTTTCATCTATGATGCCGGATGTGATATATATGCCGCCCTTCTTCATCTGGTTTATGATAACCGGCGTCAGCGGAACCAGCACATCTGCCAGAATGTTCGCTGCCACAATGTCATATTTTTCATATCCCACCTGATCCTGGATCTTCTTATCATCGATAATGTTTCCGATCATTACATCCATCTTTTCCGGTGCAATTTCATTGACTTCCAGGTTTTCTTTGGTGGCACTGATCGCACACGGATCCAGATCCGTTCCCACTGCATGTCTGGCGCCAAGCTTTATGGCAACAATGGACAGAATTCCGCTGCCGGTTCCCACATCCAGGATTTCTGTATCCGCATTTACATATTTTTTTAATTGCCGCATACACAGCTGTGTAGTTTCATGCATACCGGTTCCGAATGCCGTTCCCGGATCGATATGGATAATCATTTTATTTTCATCGCCTTCCTTTACTTCTTCCCAGGAAGGTATGATGAGAATATCATCCACATAGAACTGATGGAAATACTGTTTCCAGTTGTTGATCCAGTCCTTATCTTCTGTCTGGCTCTCCACAATGGTTCCTTCTCCGATATCCATAAAGGTACGAAGTTCTTCTAATTCCCTGCGGACATTCTTTAACATCTCTTCCTTATCCACATCTTCTTCCAGATAAAAGCTTAAAAAAGCGATCCCGTCATCCTCCGGTCCGTCGGGAAGGATATCCACGAACATCTGCTGTTTGTCGGATTCCGTAAGGGGTACTTTGTCTTCAATTTCTACCCCTTCCACACCAGCGTCAGCCAAAGCAGATATGACAATATCTTCTGCTTCTGTCAGGGTTTTTAACGTAAATTTATTCCATTTCATCTCTATAGATACCTCATTCTTTATTTTTACATTTTGGGACAGAAAATCCCACTATCTTTTAATATAGCATAAAAAAATAAGGAATGCCAGAATTTTATCCGGATAAGGGGGACAAAATTCTGGTATTCCTTCATTCCCCTGCTTTTTGTTTTTCTAAAATAGTATCTACCAGAACCTCCGACAATTTTTCTGACACTGCAGACCACTGTACATAATTGTCCATGCTGATACTGTTCTCCAGCTCTTCTTCAAATACCTTATACTTTGAATCTTTCTCCGCCTGTTTTCTCGCAAGTTCTTTTTTGGGCGCCAGACCAAACTGGGGTCCGCAGATCTGCTCCATCACCTGATCATCCAGATAAAAGTCTAAAAATGCCAGCGCTGCGCTTTTATTCTTTCCTTTCAGTATTCCCAGATTTTCACCGCCTGCCATGGGATTGCCGCCTCCGCCTGTGGGTAATTTTATAACACCTGTGGAAATATTGCTCTTTTCCAAAAGGGGAAGTACATCCATACTGTTTTCCATCATGGCGATTTCACCAGCCAGAAAGCTGCGTGCCACATCGTTGTTAGACCAGTTGATGCATTCTTTTGGCATAGAGCCGGATTGTACCAGTTCCCGGATGACGCCAAAGAAATTTTCGGTTTCGTCACATTCCAGTACATTTTCACTGTCACCGGCTGAAATAACCCAGGGCAGAACCGAAGAGGCGGACTGGCTTCCGCTGGCTGCCGGCATTCCAAAACCATAAGTTTCTCCCTCAGACAGCACCTTTGCCGCCAGAACGAATTCATGGAGATTTTCCGGTGCCTCGATACCTGCTTTTTCCAGTTTCTCTTTGTTATAAAACAATGCCGCAGTACTGCAGCAAAAAGGCATTCCATAATAACAATCCTGGCTTTTTACAGATCCAAGGGCGCACGCAAAGTACTCCTCCTCTTTTTGGGAATACCGGACATAGGAAGTGATATCTTCTAACAGCCCTTTTCTGATGTACGCCTGCATGTTGGACTGGTCTGCAATGATCAGATCCGGCATTTCCTTTTCCGTCAGGGCAAGGGCAAGCTTTTTGTTAAACTCAATCACAGGACCATGATATTCCCAGGTCATCCGGTAACGCCCCTGGGAGGTGTTAAAATCATGGATAAGGCGGTCCAGGCTTTCCTGCTGCTCCTTCGTTTCATAATAGGACCACAAAACAAGGGTTTCTTTCCCATCCTCCCGGGCACCTGTGTCCGCTATGGTACTATTCTCGCTGCTGCACCCCCACAACATGCCTGCCAGGCACAGTCCTGCGATGCTAATGCTGCATTTCACGATAATCTCCCGGTGATATTCCTTCTTCTTCTTTAAATACCTTAATAAAATATTTTGCATCGCTGTATCCCACCTCCTGTGCCACCTCATAGATTTTCTTATCTGTTCCGGTCAGAAGACGTTTGGCATGGTCTATACGGAATTTCTTTAAAAATACGGTGAAATTTTCTTTTACCTCCCGGTTAAACAGCGTACTTAAATATTCCGGCGTCAGTCCCATCTGCACCGCAACCTCGTCTAAAACTATTTTTTCCCGGTAGTGTTCCTGTATATAGTTAAGGACTTTCACAATTATATAGTTGCTGATATCCTGCCTTCTTGCTTTGCCCTGTACCAGGACCTCCCGGATCCTGCCAAAATTCTGTTTCATTTCTTCCCAGGTTAGGATCTGATTTAAGGTATGCTCCAGATGATAGCTCTGAAGCTTTTGAAAACGCTTTTTATCCAGATCCTGCAGCAGACCGGACACCATAAAATAACACCGGATCATGGATTGGCGGACCTCCTCTTTTCGAAAGGAATGCTCCTGGATATATTCTGTGAACCGGTCTAAATTCTTACCTGCTTCTTCCATTTGTTCCTGACAGATATCCGACTTTATTTTACTGAGAATCTTAACCGGAGTTTTAAACGTTTCCCATTTGCAGTTCTTTACGTACTCCACATCGTACCATCCCGGAAAACCGCAAGCCGTAACCCCATAGTCCAGATAACCCTTTAACGCTTCTGCACACCGGCTGATCTCTCCGCTGTCCGAAAACTGAACGCACGCCCACAGCGGATGTCTGCCTTTCCCCTGGTATTCCCGCACCAATTTCCGGTAAATCTCTTCCTGGTATTCTTCTAAATGTTCAAACCCTCCCGCCAGTGCATAGAATATCCTGCTGTTCCCCTGATAGCAGCCGGAAATATGTAAGTTTAAATCGTTTACTTTACTGTATTGAAAAAATTCCTGCACCCGGTCCTCATATTCTTTTGACATACTTCCCAAATAACCGGCAGCCATCAGGAACTTCATATTTTTCTCAAACCCGAAGATTTCCATCAGATCCGGTTCGGGACTTCCCTCAATAATATCCCGCAGACAGCTCTCCGGGGTTCCTTTTAATGCCAGCAATTCCTGTTCCATCTTTTCTTCTATTTTGCATAAGGCGCGCTGTATGTCAGAGGACGTCAAAGGCTTCAGCAGATATTCGTCTACGCCGTAGGTAATGGCTTTCTTCGCATATTCAAATTCTGAATATCCGCTTAAAACGATGATATGGCAGGTCAAATTTTTCTTTCTCAGTTCCCGGATCATCTCCAGTCCGTCCAGGACAGGCATGCGGATATCCGTTATCACAAGATCCGGCCGGAGCTTTATAATTTTCTCCAGGCCGTCATTTCCATTTGCGGCTTCCGCTGCCACGGTATGCTGGGTGTGGCTGGCGATCATGGCCGCCATTCCCTCCCGCACTTTCTTCTCATCTTCTACAATTACAATTCTCATGTCTCTACCTCTATTCTATTCGCCGGAAAGCGCAGGGTAATAATGGTGCCGATATCCGGTATGCTGATTACATTCCAGTCGGCAGCTTTTCCGTAATACATCTCGATCCTGGAAAACACATTGTTTAAACCGATCTTTTCCGGATCCTCCTCCACTGCCGCAGTACGGTCATTATACTTATCCACCAATTCCTGATCAAGCCCGTTTCCATTATCTTCTATAATGACACAAATGTGCTTTCCCTCTTCTGTCAGCGAGATGTCCACCCGCAGCATGCCCCCCTCCTCGATCCCTTTAAACCCATGGATCAGGGCATTTTCCATAAACGGCTGTATCAGCAGTTTCTTGATTTTGTACCCTTTACACACTTCCTGTACCGTCAGCTGAAACTCAAATGCATGGTCAAACCGCATCTGCTGAAGGCTGATGTATTTCTCAATCCAGTCCGCCACTTCCGGGATACTTGCCTCGATATTGCTTTTATTGACACTATAGCGAAGAATTATGCCAAGATTTCTCAGCATTTCACTGATCTCGTCCTCTCCCCGGCTGATTGCCAGCCAGTTGATGGAGTCCAGGGTATTATATAGAAAATGTGGATTAATCTGTGCTTCCAGTGCCCGGATCTCAGCATTTTTCCGTTTTTCGGTTACGCCCTCTACTTCTCCGATCAGAGCGGAAACCCGTTTCGTCATATCATTGAAATTTCCGGCTATTTCTCCCAGTTCGTCCTTATACTCCAGGTGAATGGCTGTGTTAAGATCACCGCCCTTTACCGCCTGGATTCCGGTAATAATTGTTTTTACCGATGCCCCTATGTTGCGGACTGTACCTGAAATCAGGATAAATGCCGATAAAATCAAAAGTCCGCCAAGGATCAATGCGTTCCTTCTGGAATCGTTCATTTCAGCCAGCATCTTATCCAGATCATAGGCATTGTAATAAACCCAATCTGTCTTTGCATCCTGATAGGTACTGATCCCTATTTTTTTATCATCCATTTCCCCTGTCATACGGACAAAATCTGTAATATTCTGATCTGCATCCAGAGCAGTTCCGGCAAAAAAAGAATTGGGGTAAGTAATGATATTGTTTTGTCCGTCCAGAATAAAATTAATTCCGCTCCAGGCAATCTCCCTTTCATTTTCACAGAGTTTTTTCAGAATACTTTCATCCAGAATCATAACAATGGCTGCAATGGGTTCCCTTTCCAGTTCATCCAGGTCGTATATCGCTTTTGCGATCTGGAATACAGGAAGCTCTTCTCCGTTCTGTTCCATGACATCTGTGGGCAGAATCGCTATGCCGGTAGTTTCCTGCGCCTTTTTATAGGCAGTGGTTTCCCGCAGATCCACATAGTCCTTCCAGATATTCTCCCGGACAGAGGCTGTCCCCCAGTCATAGGTCACATCGGCACCATTCGCCGTAATGACACTGATACACCGGATTCCTCCTACGGAATTGTTGTATTCCTGCAGCCGCCTGTAAATATTATGGCGGCTCTCCACCTGTTTGTTTAAGTCCTTGCTTTTCAACCCGTTGATTTCATCAATCAGGCGGCTGTCTACGTTCATCT
>NZ_JAWYAJ010000355.1:0-5473 GCF_034124845.1 Robinsoniella sp. | reverse complement strand
TAAATATCTGTCTGGTAGTTATGCTTTGGTGTAACCGCCCTCCGATATGTGCTGATAATTTCATGCCGGGGATTATATAGATACATCGCCACCACACCGTCTGTAGTGGCAAAATGGCTGGTACCAAAATTGTAAGCCAATCGATAATAATCGGTTCTCAGTTTCTCGATTTTTTCTTTATTTTTCAGCCCCTGGATCAGATCCTTTTCACTGTAAATCTCGATCATGTTGCTTTCCATGTTTTTAACAAATATGTAAATTTCATTTTGCATGTTTTGAAGAGAAGCAAAACTTTCCGCTTTCGCCTGGTTATAGATCAGACCGGATGAAGAATTTTCAAACAGGATCGTCTGTAAAATAAGTGCAAACAATGTCAATCCCAGGCACAGAATCAAAATTTTCACCCTCATCTTGAGATTTAACTCCAGTCTTTTTTTACTTTTTTCTTTTTGATGGTCTTTCATTTGTAAATGGTACCTGCCCTTTGCACTGTTATTTTATATTGCTGTATGATCATTAATAATTGGCCCCGTCAACTGTTACCATATTATCATATATTTATGAATTTGCAAATCTCAAACCCCCTGTTTTTGTGTAAAAGTACTTTTTGACATAAAATAACCCCTCAATCTGTGTCATATTCAACAACAGATAAAGGGTTTCTTTTACTTATATGCATAAAACAGCAGCCTTTTCTTTCTGGTAAGATAAAAATAACTCCGCCAGAAGAGGATCGAACTGGCTCCCCGCATTATTCTCTATTTCATTGCAGGCATATTCTTTGGAAATATCTTTGTTATAAGGCCGGCAGCTGACCATGGCATCGTAACTGTCCGCTATGGCACATATTCTCGCTGCAATCGGAATGTCCTTTCCTTTCAGGCCCTTGGGATAACCCATACCGTCCCATCGTTCATGATGGTACTCCGCCATTGCCCATACTGTCTGCAGATATTTCAGGTGTGATTCCTTTAAGAGACTGACTGCTATATCTCCTCCATAAAGAGCGTGCCAGTAAATCATGGACCGTTCTTTTTCCGAAAGCAGATCTTTTTTGCAGAGTACTTCTTTTGGTATCAGAATTTTGCCGGCATCATGATAAAGAGCACCCAGCCTGATCCCCTCTAAACGAACCTGGGCTGTTTCATCCGGATAAAGCTGTTCTTCACAGGCTTTTTTAAATAGCCTGCAGGCATTTCTTGCCGTAAAACTCTGATGAATATAGACCTCTCTTGGCAAATTCTGATATAATCTTAATATAATTTTCTGCATCGTATTTGTTGTGATTGTTTGCATGCGTTTCCCTCCTTTACCGCTCATTTCAAAACAGAAAGCCTGCCGTAAAGCTTTCTATTGTGACGATCAGATCAGGATATTCTTTTCCTGATCCATCATGCGTTCTACAAGTTCCTGTTTATACTTTCGGGCAATAGGAATCGATTCTCCGGTGTTTAAAAACAATTCATTTTTATCTAAATAATCCACATATTTCAGATTCACAATATAACCTCTGTGTGTCCTCATAAATGTGTCATCCGTTATTTTCTCTTCTATATTTTTCAAACTGTCATAAAAAAGAATCTCTTTCTTATCCCTGCATGTTATGCTGATCATACGGTGGTCTACTTTCAAATAGACGATTAGTTCGAATGGTATCCGCTGTATTTTTCCATTACTGATAAACTGCAGGGAGTTCCTCTTATTTCTCACAATCTCCCGAAAACATTTTTTCATAACTAATTCAAACTTTTTATGGGTAACTTCATTCTCTATAAAATAGTAAAATGGATTCACTTCATAGGATTCTATAATATCTTCTGTCTGGTTGCCCAGGAATAATATCTGGGTCTGTGTATGATCTTCACGAAATGCCCTGGCAATTTCAATCCCTTTCATCCTGCCCAGTTCCCAGCCAATCACGATAATATCTAATTCATGTGTCCAGTCATCTTTACAGAAAACTGCTTCTTTTCCATTTTCGTACAATAGAAAGCTTGTTTGATATCCATACTTTTGTGCTATATAGCGAATCAGGCTTTCATAGACCTGCAGCAGATACAAGGAAGCATTGCATAATAAAATATAAAGTGTCTTACCATCCAAAAGGGATCCGGAATCTGACATATTGTTCATGGTCACCGTCCTGCTTTCTGTTTCTTTTTTGGAAGTACTCAATTCCAGCTGTCCGGATTCATCTGTAAGATTTCCTTCTTTACTGCCATACTGTTTTTCGTACTTAGCGGGACCATATCCCCGGAATACATTTCCAGTTTATTCTTCATTATATTTTTCACATACTTCAGATTGACGATATAAGATCTGCTGGTTCTCAAAAATCCTTTGTTTCTGATCTTGTCTTCTATTATTTCCATATTTGCTATAAATTCAAACACATCTTTTTGCATATGAATGATAATATTTCTGCCATAGACCTCCATAAACTGAATATCATCCAGTTGGATTCTCTTCATTACACTGCCTTTTTTGCATAATATTCCATCTTTGATCTTTTCCTTTTTACGGCTCATTGCCTGCAGAAAAACTTCTTCCAGTTTTTTCTGGTATTCGCTTTTCATTAGATAATAAAATGGAAAAGTATCATATGCATCTACTGCAAATTCCCTGCTGGAGGTGAGGTAAATAATTTCCCCTTTATATCCTTTATCCCTCAGCATTCTGGACGTTTCCACACCATTCATTCTGTCCATTATAATATCCATAAAAATAATATCTATATGGCTTTCTGTAAACATTTCAAAATAATCGATTACTTCTTCACCGCTGGTAAATATCTTAATATAAATATCAAGATTATATTTTTCAGCAGATTTCTTCAAACATGCTTCGTATTTTTCTAAAATTACGGTATTATCATCGCATAAACAAATATTTACCATAATATCACTCCCTGTCCATATTTAATATTTAAACAGCCCTGCTCATAATATCGCAAAGCAGAATCTGCATAATAAATATTCCTTTTTCTGTAGTAAGTTCCATGATGCCATCATAACGCTGTACTGTCTTCTCTATATTTTTCAGCCCAAATCCATGATACTCTTTTCTTTTTTTAGTAGTTTCTAAGACTTTTCCATTTGTATCAAGTGTTCCCTGCATTGCATTTTCAATTTTTATTTTCAACAGACTACCAGCGCTGCTTGCGACTACATGGATAAATCTTTTTCCTTCTTCTACCTTTTCACATGCTTCTATGGCATTATCCAGAGCATTTCCAAAGATTGCACACCAGTCAGCCGGCTGAATATTCAGTTCTTTTTTCAGATTTAAATCTATTGTTAACCGGATATTTTTTTCTTTTGCAATCTGGGCTTTTTCAGATATAAGGGCATCCAGAATGTAATTATCCGTACGAACAATCTTTTCTTTGTGGTAAACCTGTTTAGAAATTCCCTTCAGGTATTCTTTGGCCTTTTCCGTGTTCCCATCCTCCAACAGACTTCCCAGGCATAGTAGATGATTTTTAATGTCGTGCTGGTAAGCACGTATTTCCTGATTCATGTTCACAATTGACTTATAGTGCCTTACCTGGTTTTCCATCTCATGTTCCAGAAGCTGTTTTTCTGTTTCCAGAATCTGCTTCTCCATCTCTGCATTTCGTTTTGCTATCTCAGCACGTTTTCTCAGCTGATCCACCATCATCTTAAATGCATCTGAAAACTCTCCCAGGTACTGGATCTGGATATCAAAATTCCCCTTTGCCACCTGCTTGGTCTGCCATGTTATATGGCTCAGTTTCGATTGTAAATCCTTCAGTGGGCCAAGAATCGGATTTTTTCTCTCCATCTGCCTGTCCAGCACCCCAACTGACATCTCACATATGTATTCGTACATATCCATAATTGATTTCCCTAAAAATAGCAGTGATTCCGAAAATTCCCTATACGGTGGATCCAACTGTTGCGGATCCAGATAAGCCGCGGGATGGTCATAAAGAACATGGTTTACATATTTCTGCATCCGTTCTATATTTTTATCCATAATCGTCACCTGTTTTCCTGATCTTAATTGCCGTCTTCCACAGCTTCAAATCTGCAGACACGGTCACCCTTCGCCCAGCAGTCAATTTCTGTTACTTTATAAGAATTTCCTGTATATTTTTTCAGAATACCATCCAGGAATCCTTCATCATAGTTGCAGACTGCCATCCCCAGTATTGGAAGACCGGAACAGTCCACATCTTCACTGATCGTAAATACCGCTTTGCGTTCTTTATCATCAAAGGATTCTATTCTTAAAATTCCGATTTTAAAATCAGAAAGAATTTTTTGAAGATGGATTAAAAAGGCATCCATATCCAATGTTAAATCCAGGACTTTTTCAGCAAATTCCATACCAGCTTTTTTGCCGCAATCCCTAAGTATCTGAACCGTTTTTTCCAATCCATATTGCTGTTCCAGCGTGTCTCTCATACTATACATAAATAAGCGATAGACAATTACAGGCATCTCAGGCCCAAGGTTTCTTCTTCCTGTCTGCACATCTCCCAAAACATCGAGAGAATATATCAATGGTTTCCTGCTTTCATTTTTTTCCATATCTGTCATCTCTTTTCTCTTTTTTCTATTTAACTGCTCAACTCTTTACAGTAATGACCAAACCTGCTTTTACTGCCCCAACCACCTCTTCCGTCTCCTGGTCCAGTACAGAAAAGACAGCGGTTGCCGGGTAATCTCCCTTTTCCAGATGGTCTGTTAATTCAGCATAGCGGATTCTATCTCCCGGACTTAAAATTCCGGATGCATATACCTCTTTATCAGACTCATCCAGAGTTATTTTTACAGTCATCTTATAAGGATTTTCCACCGGATTCGCAATCATAATTTCACCTTTAGCATCAGCACTTTCAAATTGTGGATGCGCCAATATCTGAAACCTGAAATTTTCGGCATCCGCTTTCTCTTGCAGTTCCTCCATTATGGGCGTTCCTGTCTTTGCATTCTGATCCAGTTTATAACCTTCATATATATGTAGTCCTCCTGCTGCGCACAATAATATACACAATCCGCCCCAAAGCACCCCCTTTTTCCACCTGCGAACTCCCATCCGCTTTTGTACACTCTGCATGTTCCGGCACCTCCTTTACTACAGCTTATCTTTTATCTCAATGCTGTTGATTACCAGTTCTTTCTTGGGCTTTTTTACCGCATCTACATGAACTCTGGAAAGATTTTCTGCCACATTCAGGCCTTTGACTATCTGTCCGAAAACCGTACTCTTATAATCCAGATAATAGGCTCCGCCAATCTTCATATAAGTATCAATTGCAGTCTGATACCTTTGCTGTATTTTTTCCGGTACCCCATCGGTACCGATTGATTGTATTCTCTGGTTCAGCTTGTCTTCGTATTCCTGAATTTCATCTTCACTCATTTTACTCTTTTTATTTCTCTCATTTAATTCCAGGCTGCCATCCTGAATCAGTTCATTCATATACATATTTGCGGACACCAGC
>NZ_JAWYAJ010000354.1:0-8596 GCF_034124845.1 Robinsoniella sp. | reverse complement strand
CTGGAACACAGCGATGCGCTGGTGTCTCCCCCGCAGACAATGATTCTGCGGATCTCATAATCCTCTATTACCTGCCGGGATATCCTGGCAAGTGTATCGGATACCAGCGTAGAGACCGCCGTATTATCGATTCCCTTATCTGCCGCAATCTGTTTTGTTTCCTCTACATCCTCCATTGAATTCATGGAGTGCAGCATTACAAAAGCTGCTTTTTCATATGCTTTTTTTACTTCTTCTGCTATCCGGCTGCATTCCTGCTGCTGTGACCTGTCATCAAATAAAAGCTTTGTATTCAGTTCAATTACCGGGTATCCCTTTTTTTCTATATAAGCTGTCTGTGCAATAGTCTGTGGTGTCAGGCTGCCTGCCATACATAAAATTCTCTGATCTGACTCTTCTATTTTCGTTTCCGGGACAGGTGTTCTGGACTGTCCGCTGACATAAATTTCAGCCAGATATTTTGATAATGCAGAGCTTCCGCAGATAATCTTTTCATCAAAAAGTGCCTCAGCCAGGACGGCAAGATCCTCGTTGTTCCGCACATCCATAATCACATAGTTATAACGTTTTCTGCAGTCATCCACCGCCCTTTTTACGGCATCGGCACCCTGGTCAGTCACTTCATAAGTAACTGCGCCCACTTTTCGTTTTGTCTGTTCCTGCAGAATATCAACCAGACTCGACTTTGTCATTGGATGTACCGGATCCAGCTTAAACTGGGAATCGGCAAGAAGTACCCCGTGAACATAATGCTCACTGTGAATCGTAGTTCTGCCGTTATCCGGGAATCCCAGAACCACCACCGCAAATTCCTCTCCCAGTGCATCCAGCATAGCATCAAATTCAGCTCCTATATTCCCCCGGAACACCGAACACTGCTTATCAATATACTGTTTCACCCCGGGGCTTTTCACCTGGCAGACTGCGTCATAAACCTTTCTGTAAGCATCTTCATAAGTATCAAATCTGGAATCGGTATCAATAATGACAACCTCTCCTTCTTCATAACCGGTATGCTTACCGTCTCCATAGCTGTACACAATCGTTTCCAGATTGGAATTTCCGTACATGATTCCGATATCATTAGCTCCTGTAACATCATCTGCAATTACTACTGTATATGGCATTTTTGATCCCTTTCAAACACTCTCCACCATATTTACTTCCATAATTTCTTTGGAAATATCATATGGTATTTTAACTGTCTTTATCTCACAGGGTGCAAAATCCAGTTCCGCTTCCCTGTTTAAAAACGGAATGGAAAGTACTGCTTTTCCCTTTTGTTTTTTCGTCTCATAAGCCCGGATTATTACGCCGTCGCGGTCTTCTGATTCCTTTATAACTACTGCTGCAATATGGTCACTCTTCAGTTCCAGAAAAGACTGTTTCTGGGGCTGGCTGCCCGCATGGTAAGTTTCAATAACGGTAACCGGCTTCTGGTTCAGCGCTGCGGCATGTTCTACAATCTTAGAATCTTTCCAGGTGCCTTCATGGGGCAGCAGCAGATAAGTAAATTCCTGAATGCCTTCATCCACAAACTGGTACTCCTGTCCCTCTTCCAGCTGTTTGGGATCGTGATGTGCAAATACTGAATTTTTCAGTATCGTCATACACATCTCATCCACATCAAAAGAATAACTGTATTTCGCATCATTTGCAATGGCTAATCCATACATTTTTCCTTTTTCAAAATGTTCTCCCGTAAAGTCAAACCAGGTCTGCCCCGGCTCTTCTTCGCCATTGGCACTTTTTTCAATATATCCATAGGGAATCTCGTAGGTAGGCTTACGGAAGTTAAACCTCACCGGATATTTCACCTTCAGCATTGTCTGCGGCTCTCTCCAGTCTGCTTTTGTCTTTACTTCCACATAATCCAGGTCTTTATAGAGCCGAAAATCGGAAACAACATAAGACTGGTTGTATTTATACTTAATACGCAGGGTGGAACGTACCGGCCCATCTTCAAGGATATGTATGTAAACGGCTTTCATATCTCCGATTTCCTTATCAAATTTAAACTTATTGTGAGACCAGGTATCGGATTTATCTTCAATCACCGCAAGTCTTGCGCCTTCTCTTCTCAGTACTTCAAGATCTGCTTTCTTATCTACCAGATGCTTCATACATCCGTTTACCGGATTGAATTCCAGAAAATACCGGTCATTTTCAAGGGTATGTTCCGTTACCTTTACATGTTCGAATACGGGTGCTTCCTCCACATTTAAATAAAGTTTAAATACTTCATAACCCATGCTCTGAAGGTTCGCTGTAAACAAAAGCCTGGACTGACCGTTCACCGCAGCCTCTGACTGTATTCTCTGGGCACGGATTACATTTCCTTCACTGTCCGTGAGCCTGAACTGGTCATTACTAAGCCCCCGTACTTCCAGGTCAATTACCATGCGTCCCTGAAAAGCATGTGTATTGAATACCACAATTGGTTTCATGGTCACATCTTCTTCAATCTGAATATCCCAGGATATTGCCTGAATTGCATAATTTAAATTCTTCTGTCCAATTGCCATCGCCTGTCCATAGAGATAGGATGCATCCTCATAAGCAGACGGAATGCTTGTCCCAGCCAGAATATCGTGGAACTGGTTAAATAGAACCCCTTTCCATGCCGTTTCGAAGTCATCCGGATAGACCTGTCCCGCCGCCTGACTGGCAATGGTGCTCCAGGCCTCTGCTGCCAGCAGCAGATTTTCAGCTCTGCGGTTTTCACGTTTAATCCGGGACATTACGCTGTAGCATCCGCTTGCATGGTGCTGAAGATCTCCGGTTACCTGATGGTATTCCCTTCCATTACTGCGGATCGTTTCAAAAAACTCCAAGGTGGTTCCCATCTCCATTACCGGCATATCTTCCCTTGCATTCAGGGCATAGATACTCTTTAAATTTTCCCTGGTAGGTCCGCCCCCATGATTCCCTACCCCATAGAACATCATCAGATCATCTTCCACATCCTCAAGCTCGCATTTTAAGCGCTCCGTGTATTTCTCCAGATCTTTACCCCAGGTACAGTATTCATACGGAATCCGATAAGCCAGTACCTTAGAACCATCTTCCGACTTCCACCAGAAGACACGTCCGGGCAGCCCCTTTTCCAGGGGCATGGGCCTCATAAATACATAGTTGTCAAGTCCGCTCTTTTTCAGAATCTGGGGCAGGTTTCCATTATGTCCAAAGCTGTCCACATTATAGCCGGTGACAGCCATTTTCCCAAATTTCTCATTGAAATAACGCTGCCCATACAGCCCCTGCCTTACATAAGATTCACCGGAAGGAATATTGCAGTCCGGCTGGATGTACCACCCGCCAACGATTTCCCATCGTCCTTCTTCTACTCTTTTTTTAATCTCTGCAAACATCCCTGGGTTATTCTTTTCCACCCATTCAAAAAATACGGCAGAGCTGCATGTAAAAATAAAATTCTCATCTTCCTTCATGCGGTCCAGCGCAGAGCGGAAAGTTGCTTTAACCTCCTGAAATCCTTCCTGCCAGTTCCAGAGCCATACCGGATCCAAATGGGCATTCCCAATCATATGTAGTTTTTTATCCTTCATTCCCATTATTAACCTGCCTTTCCATTCCTATATTATGCGCAGTTCAGCGCATTCCTGGCCGTGAATAGTAACTTTATATTCACTGCAATTTTTCTTTCACACTTATGCTTTCCCGCTGCTGAAAAGATAATGGTTCATTTTTTCTTCTACTAACAGACGTACTGCTTCTCTTGATTTTTCTATCACATCATTTGGATAACTGTTCAGTTCCGCTTCGGTCATATGGCCTTCCCGTCCCACTACTGCCAGCATCTCCAGCTCCAGATCGGTTGCAATATTTACTTTGCTTACACCACCGCCAGGCATCCGGGCTGCCTTTGCCACCATATCACTTGGTACACCGGAACCTCCGTGCAGTACCAGCGGTGTGTCCGTTAACTCATTTATTCTTGCTATTCTTAAGTAGTCAACGCTGGGTTGTTTTACGGTATATACGCCATGTGCCGTTCCAACCGATACTGCCAGACAGTCCACCTGTGTCAGTTTACAGAATTCCTGTGCTTCTTTTGGGTCTGTAAACATCTCTTCATCCGTATCTGTCTCTACAAAATCCGTTGTTCCGATCTTACCAAGTTCTGCCTCTACGGTAACTCCAACCGGATGAGCGATCTCCGTTACTTTTTTCGTTAACGCTGCATTCTCATCAAATTCCAGCTCAGATGCATCAATCATTACCGAGGAAAAACCATGGTCAATTGCTTCCTGAATCACTGCTATGGTTTTCGTATGATCCAAATGCAGTGCCACCGGAACTTCCGGCTTCAGCTCTTCCATAACACGGTAAAACTCCTCTGTAAACTCCAGAATCCCTACCTTATGGCGTATAATCTCCTTTTCGGAAAGCTGCACAATCACAGGGGATTTCCGGTTGATTGCCGCCTCAATAATCGGTCTGATCAGCTTTGTATAACGGGCGGAAAAGGATCCCACCGCATACTGATTTTCGGTTGCATCTTTTAAAATATCTGTCAAATTCTCAACTCTTTTTCTCATAATGATACCCGCTGTTTATTGCAGATTTCCTGCAATACCCTTTCTCTCCAACTTACATAACCTGTTGTTTAAAAATCAATTCTGCCAATGGCATATATTTTTCACGCCATAACCTGTTATACTTTATTTCTCTGTCCGCATCCGGATCGTAACAGTCTCCTGTCTTAAGAGGTGCTTCCAGAAACTGTCTGCAGGCTTCGGCTCCTTCATTCCTTTTTATATATAAAGCTGCAGCTCCCAGTACCGTTGCTTCCGATACTGAGGGAACCTGTATCCTCTTCCCCAGTACATCCGCCTTAATCTGCATCCAGGCACGGCTGTTTGCCGCTCCTCCGGCACACCGGACAACCTCTGGCTTTATTCCATGCTTCTGGTACAGTAGCTCCATGATCCAGGCCGCCTGATACTGAATGCCTTCCATAATCCCTTTTAAAAGATGCCCGTATGTGTGTTCCATCTTAAGTCCAAAGAAATCAGCCCCTGTATCCGCCTTAAATACAGGTGTCCCCACACCGGTCAGATATGGAAAATATAACATCCCGGTGGGATCCTTCGATATAGATTCCAGTAAATCATTCATTTCTTTATATGTTATTTCTTCTTTCTGGGCGGTTTTCCGAAACCATTCTACCGACTGCCCGGCGGAAGGTATATTCCCCATCCAGAAATATCCCCCGTCTACAAAGGGTCCGTAGATAAATCCACTGTCCCGCTTAAACAGCTGCTCAATTTCCGCCCCCTGGACACGGTCACTCTTTAATATCCCAATATAAGTTTCAGCCGTTCCCAGACTGTTGCAAATGTCCTCATCCCGGTTCTGCAACAGCGCAAATGCCGCACACACATGATCGTGGCCTGCCACTGCCGCCCTGACCGTATCCTCCTTACCGCACCCAAGCAGCTGTTTGATTTCCGGATCACCTATTGGAACCGCTTCCCCGCTTGGCATTACTCTGGGAAAATTATATGTTTTCAGATGATAGCCCCCGATGCGGTTGTCATCCCAGCATCTCCTTGTGATATCATATACGTAAGTTCTTGCTGCAAAGCTTGGATCCGTAAAGAATTCACCAGTCAGTTTCCATGCGATATAATCACACATAGACAGCCAGACTGCCTCTTCCCGGTTGATATTCCAATTCTCCAGCAGCCATATAAATTTATAAATTCCATATTTAAAGCTTCCACGTAAACCTGTAGTCATGAAATTCCGGTATTCCTCTTCTTTCGTCAACTGCCCGGCAAGTGTCACCGTCCGTTTGTCATACCAGGGTAACATATCCGTCTCTTCCATCCCGGTCCTGCGGTTTATAACCAAACCCGCTTCCGCCATACCGGTAATACTGACTCCCTGTACCTGCCCTTTTACAGATGCGGCGAGTCCGGCAATCTGCTTCTTTACAATTTCCCAGATCACATCAGGCTTATAAACATCACCCCACAGATCCTTGGACAAAGGCGTCTCTTCCTTCTCCATGCCAATTATACTGCCTGCGTTGTCAAATAGTACCGATTTAATATGAGTAGTTCCCATATCTATTCCTATTATCATAGTCACATCTTTCCTGGTTTTTTTATATGATTTTAAGTAAGCTTTCTTTTAACTTCTCCACGCCAAGTTCAGGACTGGTGAGAATCTGATTCTGATCCATCCCTTCCACCGCTGTTACAGCCGATGCCATAGACGCCTGAGCCAGCACGATTACATCCGCATCACCTACACATGCTTCTACTGCCTCAGCAATTTTTCTGTCGTGGCGTTCTTTTTCTTGCGACATCAGCGCATCATATGCCCCTTCCACCAGAACACCATTGACGTAAACGGTCTTTCCTGCTTTTAAAGCTTTTCGTTTAATGAGATTGACGGTTGGTTTCAGCGTAGAATTAAGGGTGGCAAATACACATATTTTTTTCCCTTGTATTACGGCTTTTTCCACCATCGCCTCATCAATGCGGAGTACCGGAACCACAAGTTCACGGTCTGCTTCTTCTGCAAATTCTCCCACCGTTGAGCAGGCACTTAAAATGATATCCATACCCATTTTCTCAAAAATTTTTGCATATTCCATCCAACGCCAGCGCACCAACCCGGTATCCCTTTCATCCACCATATCCCTTAGAATTGAATCATCTAAGATGTTGTAAACTTCCACATTTTGGATCTTACTTTTGATCAGTGACGTCAGACTGTCTACGGTAGCTTTTGTTGTATGTATTACACCAATTTTATTCATCTTTACACCCAATACATATTCCAGGCTTGCCTGCAATACTGCCACAATAAAACAGGTTGAAAGAATCACATCGTGGCTTCCTTTCTATGTCATAACTTTCTTTCAACCTTACACCCCTGCATACCGCTGACGGGTCTGCGGTATGCATTAATAAGTAGTTTGAAACGCTTTTTGTTCCAACCTTACACCTCCTGCATATTGCGCTCCTGTCTGCAATTCTGGCACAATAATACCCGTTGAATGAGTCACATCGCAGCTTCTTTTCCATATCTATTTTCTTTCAATCATTTTCCACACAGGCTTTCTATGCGGAGTAAATCCTCCACGATGTTAAGCCTGCCCCGGCTATTTAACAGCTCCGCCCACATTCATACCTTCAATAAAGTAATTCTGGAAACAGAAGAACAGTAGCAGAATTGGTATCATAGAAAGGAACGAGACTGCCATCAGATAATTCCATTCTGTATAACCCTGTCCTTTAAATACCTGAAGCCCCAACTGTAACGTGTAAAGTTTTTGATCATTTATGTAGAGCAGGGGGCCCTGGAAATCGCTCCACGCTCCTTTGAAAGATACCAGTGCAATAGTTGCCAGTATTGGCTTGATCAAAGGCATCATGAGTTTTCCCCAGATATAGAAGTGCCCTGCTCCGTCTACTTTGGCTGCTTCCATCAGTTCATTTGGTATGGTACGGTAAAACTGCCTCATCATGAAGATATGAAAAGCATTACCTGTAAATGCAGGAATGATCAGGGGCAGATAAGTACCAACCCATCCGATCTTTGAAAATATAACATAAGTTGGAACCAGGGTAACAAAACCCGGAATCATCATGGTTGCCAATACTATTTTAAACAATGGCTTTCTGCCTTTAAACTCAATCTTTGCAAATCCATATGCAACAAATGAATTCACTAAAACATTTCCAATAATGGTAAATACGACAATCACAAGGGTATTTATGGTGTATTTTGTAAATGGCGCTTTTGTCCATGCAATCGCAAAGTTTTCAAACATAGGTACCTGGGGGATCAGTGTGGGCGGATACTGAGCTACCTCCTGGGGCGATTTCAGCGCCGTACACACCATCCAAAGAATGGGAAATAAAATGATAACTGCGCCCAGACACAAAATGACGAACATAAACAAATCCGTAACCCGGTCCCTTTTAAACCTCTGTTTGGAATTCCCTCCATTTTTCTCTTTCCGTCTAGTCATCATTATCACCTTCCTCGTAATAAACCCACTTTTTAGAACCCTTCTGATTAAACAGGGTTAATATCATGATAATCGCAAATAAGAACCAGCACATAGCATTGGCGTAACCGGTTTTAAAATTCTTAAATGCCTGATTCCACAGATGAACATTATAGAACAAAAGAGAACCTGCCGGATTCCCGGTTCCGTCTCCCGAGAAAATATATCCCTCCTGGAATATCTGGAACGCACCGATAATACCAATAGTTAAATTGTAAAAAATAATCGGTGACAACAGGGGTACCGTAATTTTTGTAAATCGTTTAAAACCGCTGGCACCATCGATACTTGCCGCCTCGTAATACTCCGCAGGAATACTCTGAAGCCTCGCCAGGTACAGGAGCATCTGTCCACCCAGCCCCCAAAGATGCATGAGAATAATTGCCGGTTTGGTCCAGTTGGGATCTGTAAGCCAGCCGGGACCTGTAATTCCTACAAACTTTAAAATGGTATTTACCAGTCCATTTGCAGGGTCCAGCAAAAGCATCCAGAGGAAATAGGTACCAACGCCTACCATAATTGAAGGCAGATAATAAATGGTTCGAA
>NZ_JAWYAJ010000353.1:0-5217 GCF_034124845.1 Robinsoniella sp. | reverse complement strand
CAGACAGCCTGTATAGCAGTAGCCGTCTTCATACAGCATTTTATGGTGGTTCATGAAGTACCGTTCTTCATCCGTTATATTAGTTTTTGGGTAGGAATACTCTACGGTATCAATGATCTTGCAGAACATTTTGTTCTTAAGAGCCGCCTGCATAATCAGTGCCATATCCCGCGCACAGGTATAGTGGTTCTCATCATGCAGACCATGCGGATTCACAAAATGTGTGTTGACACATCCCAGTTCCGCTGCCTTATCATTCATCATCTGCGCAAAATTTTCAACGGAACCGGCTATGTGCTCTGCCACTCCGTTGGAAATCTCATTTGCCGATGCCAGCATAACTCCATAGAGCGCCTGTCTCAGCGTCAATTGTTCTCCCGCTTTGATGCCAAGGTGAGTGCTACCCGGTTCAATGCTGTAGACTGCATTTTCTGAAAAAGTTATCACATCATCCAGATTACCGTGTTCCAGTGCCAGTAACGTAGTCATGATCTTCGTTATACTGGCCGGATATTCCTTTGCAGTCATATTCTTACTGTAGAGAAATGTTCCCGTTGAGGCGTCCATGACAACGGCTGCATCCGCTTCAATGGCATCGCCCTTTGGCCATCCCTCCACATTATTTGATTCTATAGGTAAATAGTACGACTCCGGAATCGTTTCCGTTGTATCCTCTGACGATTCTGAGCCGTTCTCATCATTATAATCTTCTGTATTTTTATTGCTCCCTGTATCACCAGCTGAATTTCCATTCTCCCCAGAATTTTCGATCCCAGTGGCGTAAACCAGATGAAAAGGTACACCGCTGGCCAGCAAAGATACAAGCAACACAATCGTTAAATAACGAATCCCCTTCTTCATCTAAGTACTCTCCCATGCTTCAGTTTCACATGCTGCTATCTTTTTGTGGTTATATATCACATATTATAAACGATTTGTCCCATAAAGGCAAGATGTATCGTGGATATTTCTATCCAATAATATTATACAAGGTCGGCTGTATTATGGCAATCTTAACATAAAGAAAATATTAATTTCTTAAGAATTTTTTGCCTACAGCCGACCTTAAATAGTCACTTATTTATATTTGTATGTATTGTTTTATAGTTCAGCGGTGCATTCGATTTCAACCACACCGCCAAGCGAATTTTTTAAATCTGTTTCATTCCCGGCATCATGCCATATTCTATATCCACAGTACGGGATTATGCTTTTTTCTTTTTACTGCATACCCACCGAATCGTATCTTTTATCGTAACATACAGGTCTCGTGGATGATAGTTTAATTCTCTGGTTGCCTTATCGTGGGAGAATTTATCATTGCTGTTCAGGGTGTAAAGGGAGTATTTTGTATAAAGAGGTCTCTCTTTTCTGCACTTAGCATAAAGTCCCAACACGGGTGCCGCCGCTTTTGCCACCCACATGGGCAGCTCGGGCAGGTTTCTGCCTCCCTTGACTTCTTTTACCATTTTCAATACATCGCTGACTTCATAATGCCGGTTGGACAGAATATAACATTCTCCCCGTTTTCCTTTTTCTGCTGCCGTCAGACATCCCTTTGCCACATCACGGACATCCACAAAGTCATAGCCTCCCCTGACACATGCCGGAAGTCTGCCGTGAATATAATCCGTTACCAGCTGGACCAGATGGTTTCCAGACATGTCATAGGGTCCCAGAATGCCGGACGGATGTACTACAACTGCATCCAGCCCCTCTTTTGCCGCTTCCAAAACCGCCTGCGTGGCTTCTGCCTTCGTCTTTGCATATCCCCCCTCCACCAGATCCTGAGAAAACTGGGATACTTCTTCTAATACCCTTGACTTTTTCTCAGGAATTGCATGCACGCTGCTGACATATACCAGGCGTTTTACAAAAAATTCCTTACACAATTCAATTATATTTTTTGTTCCGTTTACATTAACATCGTACATCCGTTCTGATACTTTCTCAGATATATCTATAATTCCAGCGGTATGAATCACCACAATTTCTCTGTTCTTAATTCCAGCAAATAACGGTTCCAGGCTGTCCCTGTCCCGCACGTCACCTTTGATATAGTGGATTTTTGAACTGTCCTCCCCGGACTCAGAGGGCAGAATAAGCCCTCTTGCTTCTTCTCCCCTCCGCTTTAAGAATCTCATAATTGTACTTCCCAGATGTCCGTTTGCCCCTGTTACGATATATATTTTTTTCATACTGATCACCTTCCGCTATTGAACACACTGTTGATTTTCTATCTTAACTGTATTATATGAAAATATGGAAGGTAAAACAATATGCAGATCTACGGAGAATGGCCGTTTAATCAACAGTTTCGTTATTATTTGTTGAATAAACACTTAAATACTCACTTATGGTAACAGATCCGGACAGCCTTTCATGATCATTTTCGCTATATTCGGGTCTAGCGTGTGTTTGAAACTTCATGGTAACTACTCCGCCAGAGTCCCAGTTGTCAAGCTCCATCTGACCTCCATGCGCTTTTATCACTTCCGCCGCAAACCAGAGTCCGAGTCCATTGTGTCCATCGGCACCGCGCGCCGCATCACCGCGCCACAGACGCTCAGTTCCATGGTTTAATGCTGCCTTACTAAAACCAGGACCTTCATCCCGTACAATAACTTTCCAGCCAGCATCTGACATGGTACTAATCAGATACACATTTCTCCCTGCCGGTGTATGCTCGATGGCATTCTGAACCACATTTCCAAATGCGCGGAGTATGTGCTCCTTCTGCACAACGGCATTACCTTCCAGGCGGTTTATTATTTTTAGTCTTACTCCCCAGGCATCTGCAACAGCCTCTGTACTCTTACTAAGTTCATCAAATAAGGCTGGGAGACTGGTGCTTTTAAATGACTCATCCTCACCTGCTGAAGTGTCCAGGAGACTGGCAACGTACTGCTTTGCCCGGTCGTTGCTTGAAGCAATTATTTCCACCATTTTGCGGCTGCTCTCGGGTAATTCTTCATAGAGAAGAAGCTCCGCACTCCCCCCTACCAGCGTGAGGGGCGTTTTTAGGTCATGGGCAAGGGCTGCTATTTCCGCCTCCCGTTCCTGCTGAGCCGCCCACTGTTGTGACAGGGAGTTGTACAGAGCTGCCCGCATGTGCTCCATGGCTCCAAGTGCCTGATCGTACTCACGGATACCGGCATGGGGGATTTCGAATTCCAGTTCCTGTGCTCCTATCTTCCCGCTCACTTCACTAAACAGCTTAAGCTTCGAAGCAAAACAACGGCGAAGCCATAAAGTGTTAAACAACAGACAGAGTACTAACGCCACAGCAAGCGTACCCATCCACAGGTATTCAAAGGGGGGGAGCATGCGGCGCAGCACCGGACTGGAAAATTCCGATCTGTAATGCCAGCGAAAGATCACGGTACTGTCATCTGCATAAGTGTGACTGGATACATATAAGCTTTTGGCATCATCCTGTAATAACCCGGTAAGAGACTCCAGCTTTTTCCCCCTAACGTTGCTTTCCAACACTGTGCCGTCCTTTCCCAGCAAAGCGTACTCCGCCAGAAAATCATCCCCCGGTGATACAAATGTTTGAGGATCCCCAGCAAGCATCTGCTCCACCTGTTGGTTTGGGACGATACCCCGGTAAGCAAACCCTGTATTTTGAAGGCGAACCAGGATGAAAGACCATGCCGCGCAGCATAACAGCATACAGCCGGACATCACTATGGCAAAGCGTAAAAGTACAAAGGAAAGGCTTACAGAGCGCTTTCTTTTCGCCATTTATAGCCCACCCCCCATACGGTTTCTATCGGACTGAGATCTACGTTTTTCAGCTTGGCACGTATATTTTTAATATGTTCTGCAATAGCTGAGGAGCCACCCTCAGCGTCAAATCCGAAGACCCCTTCATATAATTGTTCTTTGGTAAATACCTGTCCGGCATGCAGAGCCAGATGTTCACATATGGCGTATTCTCCCTTGGTAAAAGCCAGCATGTGTTCACCAGACCTTGCAGCTTTTGCCCGCATATCAAAACGTACACCGCCCCGGCTCAAGGTGTGGGTCGGCTGGCGCACTTCCCGCCGCAGATGAGCATTTACCCTTGCACACAGCTCCGCAATCCGAAATGGCTTTTTAATATAATCATCAGCTCCTAATCCAAAGCCCTGTACAAGTGCCGCGTCTTCCCCTTTGGCAGTCAGGAACAATATCGGACAATCCACCTCGTCACGGATTCGTCTGCAAAGGGAAAATCCATCCTCCCCGGGCATCATTACATCCAGCAGCAAAAGGTCATACAGCCTGCACCGCGCGGGCTGTACCGTAGAAGCATCCGCTTCCGTATCAACCTGGTGCCCGTCTCTTTCCAACGCCGCGCGCACCAGTACAAGCATATCAGGGTCGTCATCGACCACTAACACTTTGGGCATAATCTAACCTCCAATCAATCTGTCTTTTTTAAATAAAATAATATATTTCTTGCCACACCTTACTCCTGTGTAAATTCCCCCTCCCATCTGCAAAACCAAAAAATTGATAAGACCAGAACAATAGAAGTCATTATCATCAACGCAATTATTCCGGGGAAAACAGATCCGTTAGAATAGCCGAAATAGTTTTCCAAAAACCGAATCCCCCATTCCCAGGGAATAAAATACCATATTTTATCACCAATTGCATTTTCAAAAAAGCCAGCTAAAATTGTACCGGAAATGCCTGCTATAACAGAAATACTGGAGCCAAACCGAAAAGCAATTGCCAGGTGTAAAAGATATAAAAACAAATTGCTAAATAAAAAGGTACAAAAAATAATAAGGTATGAATCCAAGTGTATAATGCTGATGTCCATGTTCAGAATCAAATTGACCCCAACATAGAAGCACAGTTCATATATTATCATACTTACAGATGAAAGAAAAAGCACAAAAAGCAATTTTCCCAGATATATGCTGCTTCGGGACTCCACTATACCAAGTGCATTTTGCATGCCGCTTGTGTTTCTGTCCAGATTAATGAGTAGGGGTACTACAATGCTTACAATCATTGGAAATCCAATTTGCAGTAAGACAAAAAACATTTTTACATCAGAAATAATATGGTATCCGGCAAAAGCATAATAAGTTAAAAATAGTGTTGTAACTACAATCGGCAGCAACAAATGCAGTAAAATAATCGGAGTTCGTTTGATTTTCGTAAAATTAGAATAAAACTCCCTTAATATAGTCAATTGCGATACACCTGCTTTCCATA
>NZ_JAWYAJ010000352.1:0-2400 GCF_034124845.1 Robinsoniella sp. | reverse complement strand
GACTTCCGGGGACACAAGCTGCAGGGCGACTGGCAGGCTGCTTTAGGAGTAACCGTCCGGGTGCCCCACCTTACCTGGACTTCTATGGCGGGGGAAGCAAAGCGGGACTATCCGGCATCCATCGGCTACCAGTCTCCATGGTACAAAGAATATCATTATGTAGAGGACTATTTTGCAAGATTAAATACAGCCTTAACCAGAGGAAAGCCTTCCGTAAAAGTCGGGGTAATCCATCCCATTGAATCCTACTGGCTCTACTGGGGAACCGAGGAACATACAGGAGGCATCCGACGGGAAATGGATGAGAACTTCCGTAATCTGATCGAATGGATGCTGTATGGTCTGGTGGATTTTGATTTCCTGGCAGAATCACTGCTGCCGGAACTGACACATGGAATGCCGGGGATAGGAAATAAATTAAAAGTGGGAGAGATGGAGTACGAGACTGTTATAGTACCGGGATGTGTCACCATCAGGCGCTCAACCCTGGAAATCCTGAATAAATTCCAGGCACAGGGAGGAAAAGTCATATTCATGGGGGAAGCAGCCCGGATGGTTCAGGTGGAACCAAGCAGCGAAGTGATTGAGCTGGCAGGCAAGTGCACCTGCATTCCCTATGACTGCAATTCCCTGCTTCAGGTATTAGAAGAAGAACGGGAACTGGATATCCGAAACGAAGACGGAAACCGAACCGGGAACCTGATCTACCAGCTGCGTGATGAAGGGGAAGACCGCTGGCTGTTCCTGGCACACGTGATGCCTATGGCTAACAGGGATATTCCGGCAGAAGAGAATCTTACAATCCGTATCCGGGGGAATTACAGAGTTACCCATTACGATGCCCTGACCGGAGAGATCCACCCGGTGGATGCAGTGTTAGATCATGGCGATACCGTACTGGAAAAAAGAATGTTTGAACATGACAGTCTGCTGCTGCATTTAAAATCAGACAGCACGGGAACAAAAGAAATTATAAAAGAATCTGTCAGGGAATTGAAAGAGGAAGCCGGGGAAGTATCCGGGAGGAAGTCAGAAAGAGTAGCGGCAGAGGAAGTACCTGGGAAGAAATCAGAGAAAGAAGCGGCAGAGGAAGTATACTGCAGGGAAATTGGGATTCATCTGCCGGAGGAAGTGCCGGTAACATTGAGTGAGCCAAACGTATACCTTCTGGATATGGCGCAGTACCGGTTTGATGATGGAGAGTGGCAGGAAAAAGAAGAAATTCTAAGAATCGATAACCTGTTCCGGGAAAAGCTGGGATATCCTCTCAGAATGGAAGCTTTTGCCCAGCCGTGGCTGAACCAGAAGGAGGAACCCTGTGAACATAAATTAACCCTGCGCTTTCAGATCAGTTCCAAAGCAGAGGTGGCAAAAGTAAGTCTGGCACTGGAAAATGGTTCAGACACCCTGATATATTTTAATGGAGAGCAGATATCCGGAAAACGGACCGGCTGGTATACGGATCGTGAGATTGATGTGATTGAACTGGGGCAGCTTAGAAAAGGGGAAAATGAGTTAATTGCAGAAATTCCGTATAATGCAAAGCGAAATGTGGAAGCATTATATCTTCTGGGGAATTTTGGCGTCCGGGTTCAGGGCGGCAGAGCAGAGGTGATAGAACCCGTGACCGCACTTTCCTTTGGTGATATTACCCGGCAGGGTCTGCCTTTTTATGGAGGAAATGTGACTTATCACATTTCGGCTGAAATGACAGAGGAAGCTTTTCTGGCACTGGAAACTACCATGTTTCGTAACCCGGTATTAAAGGCAGTTCTGGATGGAAAAGAAGCGGGATATATCTGTTATTCACCTTACCGGCTGGAACTTGGAAAAGTAAATGAAGGAATGCATAAAATCGATCTGACTGCATTTGGAAATAGAGTAAATACCTTTGGAACCATACACAACTGCAATCGGACGGAAGATTGGATCGGACCAAATGCCTGGAGAACAGAGGGAAGCAGCTGGGCATATGAATATCAGCTGCGGGAAACCGGACTTCTAAAAGCACCGGTATTGACAAAAAGAATAGAAAATAAATAAACACAAAAAGAAAATCCTCAGCAACGCACGCTGAGGATTTTCTAAAGGAAAGAGAAAAAATTAAAAATATTTTTGAGGGAGTACTTCGCAGCGTGTGGGGGCTGCGAAGTGTGAGTTATGAAATATATTAGCTTGTCTGCTAATATGTGTTAAGTATAAAACATAAATGTGTTCAAATTATGTTCTAATTATAAAGAAAATGTTAATTCGATAAAAAATGCTTTTCATATTTGTAATAATTGTATATAATAAAAGGCACAACAGTGTTAGAGCGTGTTTGTAAATTCATTCCCGCCATCTGTACGCCCCACTTTGCGGCATATTTGCCCCGAATTCAGGTTACGTAGCCCGCTACGC
>NZ_JAWYAJ010000351.1:0-5160 GCF_034124845.1 Robinsoniella sp. | reverse complement strand
AAACACCCAGGCAATCAAAGAAGCCCTGGAAGCAAGAGAGTTAATTAAAATTAATGTCCTTCAGAACTGTATGGATGATCCAAAAGAACTGGCATCTATGGTGGCGGAGCGTACCCGTTCCCAGGTAGTTCAGGTAATCGGTAAGAAAATTGTACTTTATAAAGAAGGAAAAGACGAGAAGAAAAAGATTCAACTTCCTTTATAAAAGCGGGGATCCAAAGTATGGAACGCTTTTGTTCCATACTTTCTATTGAAGCAGTACCGCAGACCTGTCTGCGGTATGCAGGGGTATAAGTTTGAAAGAAAATCACTTTCAAACTACTTATTAAGGAATAGCACAAGCCGGCTTGCGCTATTCAGGGGGTATAATAATGGAACAGCGACGTAAAAAAGTTGGTATCATGGGCGGAACTTTTGATCCGATTCATATTGGACATCTGATTCTGGGTGAAAATGCATATCTGCAGTTTGATCTGGATCATGTGCTGTTTATGCCCTCGGGAAATCCTCCTCACAAGCAGGAGCGCCAGGGGCGGGCAACCACGGCACAGCGGGTGGCAATGGTTTCCCAGGCTGTCAGCAGTAATCCGCATTTCGAACTATCTATGGCAGAGACACATGACGAAGGCTATACCTATACCAGAGAGACATTAAGCCGTCTGGTGCAGGAAAACCCGGATACAGATTACTATTTTATTATGGGAGCCGATTCCTTGTTTACTTTTGAAACATGGAAAGAACCGGAGGATATTTGCCGTCTCTGTACACTGGTGGTAGCGGTGAGAGACCATGTAAAACCGGATAAACTGAACCGTCAGATTGATCATTTAAAAGAGCTTTTTCAGGCTAAAATAGAAAAACTGGATACTCCGAATATTGATATTTCATCCGGTACGATCCGGGAATGGATCTGCAGGGGGAAATCAATTAAGTATTATGTCCCTGACGATGTAATACATTATATTGAAGAGCATTGCATGTATCAGGAGTGTGAAGAAAATGAGTGAATTCAATATTTTAAAAATGCAGGAGAAGCTGAAAAAATATCTGGATGAAGATCGTTTTACCCATACCCAGGGCGTTATGTATACCAGTGCCGCACTGGCAATGCGTTATGGGGAGGATGTGAGAAAGGCACAGGCAGCAGGACTTCTGCATGATTGTGCGAAGTGCATTCCCAATGAGAAAAAGATCAGCATCTGCGAGAAAAACGGGATTCCAATCTCGGATGCAGAACGGATCAATCCTTTTTTACTTCATGCAAAAGCAGGAGCGCAGATCGCAAAAGACAAGTATAAGATAACAGATCCGGATATTTTAAATGCCATTGCTAGTCATACTACAGGCAGACCAGGGATGTCTCTTCTGGAGAAAATCGTCTATATAGCAGATTATATAGAACCCTGGAGGTTCAAAGCCCAGAATCTGGAACTGTCCAGAAAACTGGCATTTTCAGACATTGATGAAGCTCTGTATATTATATTAAGGGATACCCTTTCGTATCTGAGATCTACAAAAAATGCGCTGGATCCAATGACGGCGAGAGCTTTTGAGTATTATAGAGAAGTGAATAAAAAAAGCAGTTTATGAGACAGGAGGGAAATTAAATTGGAAAACAAGTCAAAACAAATGGCTAAAATAGCCTGTGCCGCTTTAGAAGAAAAGAAGGCAGAGGATTTAAAGGTTATCAATATTGAAGAAGTATCCGTATTGGCTGATTATTTTATCATCACAAGCGGAACGAATAAAAACCAGGTGCAGGCGTTGGTAGACAACGTAGAGGAAGCCCTGGGGAAAGCCGGATATCATGCAAAGCAGGTAGAAGGCTACCAGACAGCAAACTGGATTCTGCTGGATTACGGCGATATTATCATTCATGTATTTGATTCCGAGAACCGTCTGTTCTACGATCTGGAGAGAATCTGGAGAGATGGTAAAAGTATTTCGGTAGAAGAGTTATAAAATAAAACACACCCCTGTATGGTTTTTGTGCCGCCTTTGGCATAAAATACATACAGGGGTGTTCTTTATTTATTCAGGTGAGGAACTTTTTTGTATGACCGGAAGTTTGATTCTGCTGATAAACCAGACCCCGTCTTTGTAGCATTCGAAAAATCCGCCGTGAATGTGCATGATCCGCTCGCATGTTTTAATGCCGATTCCGGTACTTTCATGGGCGGACAGATCTTCTGCGATTCGATTATGAAATTCTAATAAAAAATATCCGTCTTTCTCTTTGGACATGACGTGGAGCGGGTAGCCGGCATCTGCATACTTATGAATATTGGATAAAATATTATCCAGAGTTCTCTGTACATACTCGATATCCAGACAGCATTCGCTTTTAAGAGAATCCAGATCAAACTCTGACTGAATTTTAAATCCTTCGCTTTCCAGTGTGAACAGCTGGTCATCCGACAGACCGGTGATTAGATTCATGGTAGGGATCAGTTCCTTCTGATATGCCTCTTCCCCACGTTCCGATACCAGGAAATATTCAAATAACTTATCTGACAATTGTTTGATCTTGTAAGCTTTATTTTTAATATGTCCCAGAAAGTTTTGGAGCTGCTCCTGGTTTTGATATCTGCCAAGGATCAGCAATTCCACATATCCAATCAGGGATGTGAGGGGGGTGCGCAGGTCGTGGGACATGGCGGTAATCAGTTTTTGATGGGCTTCTTTCACCGCCTGCTCATTTTCATCCCGTTCAATAATAGATTCCCGCATCTGGTTAATTCCCACAGCCAGGCGGTAAAGCTCGTCACAGCCATTTTCCCGGACTTTATAGTGCAGATCACCTCCTTCTAATATTTCCAGGTCTTCTGCCAGCTTATTGATATACTGGATCTTCCGGTGAATGAAAAACAGGAAAAGCACCAGGAAAATCACGAAGCAGAAAAACAGGGTGGCATAGTACAGAACCACGTAGTATTTAACATAAAAGTAACAGTAAACCTGGGTGTCCAGTGTAATCTGATCCGTAAATGTAATCTTGTACAGGGTAATCGCTGTTTCTTCCGGAACAGGTTCTGCGTAACTGTTTTTAATATATTGGTTCAGGTAATCTTCCAGGCTGTCACCTTCTGTTGGCACCGTTCCGAAATCCGAATTGAAAATTTCATAATCTTTATAGAAAAAGGAGACGGAAGTATTATTCTGTTCTTTCATCCATTTATGAACCTTTGAGATTTCTTTGGAGGTTATCTGGTTTTCCGTAACAAAATTCTGAAGTTCCTGAACGAAATCTTCTTCCACGCTTTTGATATAAGATGGTGACATGAAAGTTTTATCCAGGAGATAGTATCCAAAGTCTGACAGCGGTTCATATGCCAGATAAGCGATCAGCAGGGAAATGGTAACGGCAAGCACCAGTTCTCTTGCTAATTTCTTCGAAAAAAGATTTTTGATTTTAGACAATGCGATAACCCCTTCCCCAAACATTTTGAATATAGTGCGGATTCTGTATATCATCCTCCAGCTTTTTTCTCAGGTTACGGATATGGACTGCAACGGTATTGCTGGAAAAAGAATAGTATGGCTCTTTCCAGACACTCTCGTATATATTCTGTGCTGAAAAAATCTTCTTCCTGTGAGTGGCCAGGAGAGCCAGAATCTGATATTCCAGGTCTGTCAAAGTAATTTCTTTCCCGGATTTTGTTACCCGTCTGGCATCCATGTCGATTTCTATGTCCTGGAGATAGATATGCCCCAGACTTTGGGTATCCTGTCCCATATAGATGCAGTATCTGCGGATTAACGCCTTGACTCTGGAGAGCAGTTCCGTATACGAAAAAGGTTTCACCAGATAATCATCTGCGCCTGCTGAAAAACCGATCACAATATCTTCTTCTTTTGACTTTGCGGTGAGAAACAGTATCGGTACTGTGTGTTCCTTGCGGATCTCATTACAGGCAATAATACCCGAACATCCAGGCATCATGACATCTAATATAATTAATACGATGGAACTCTCCATCATCTCGATTGCTTCATTTCCATTTGCAGCTTCTATAACCTGATAGCCTTCCCCTTCTAATAAAATTCGGATAACTTCCCGGATTTCAGCATCATCATCTGCTATCATAATTTTTTGCATTTTGTTCATTTGTTCCCTCCTAAGTTACAGGATACCAATGTCGGTATAACTCCCGTCGAAAATAACCGAATTTTATAACGGCCTGATTACCGATACATTCTGTTCTTTCGTTTGCGTTATTCTTGTGCACTGGCACCCGAAGTAATGTTATTGTACCATGAAATCAGTATTACGAGTATCCAAACTTTCCAATCTTCATATTTCTTCATTAAATCTACTGTTATTTCTTAAAATTTTGATGATATTCTTAGAATCAAAATTAGGAGTAAGGTAGGAGGACGTGTCAGTATTGCAGGATGACTGCGAAATGGCACCTGGCATAATAATGGAAGAAATTATCAGAGTTACAAATATCCGTAAGCAATACATCGTAGGAAATGAAAAGGTAGTTGCGCTTAAGAAAATTAACCTCTCTATAAAAAAAGGAGAGATCTGCTGTATTTTTGGTACATCCGGTTCCGGAAAAAGTACCCTTTTGAACCATCTTGCGGGATTTGAAAAACCCACAAAAGGTGAAATCTTCATTAAAAATACATCCATTACAAAATTAAGTGAAAAGAACATGGCCGCATTTCGCCAGATGCATATCGGGTTTATATTTCAGGCATATAATTTACTGCCCAATTTAACAGCGCTGGAAAATGTAGCCCTCCCCCTGGTATTTCGGGGGATAGAGATGGATAAGCGGATGCACAGAGCCATGCAGCTGCTGAAGAAGGTAGGACTTGGCAAAAGGGGTGCACATTATCCCTCTCAAATGTCCGGCGGACAGCAGCAGCGTGTGGGCATTGCCAGAGCATTTGTCACCCATCCGGAAGTCATATTTGCCGATGAACCCACGGGTAACCTGGATACAAAAACGACGGCAGAGGTCATGAATATGATTATTGCCATGGCTCATAAATACAATCAGACCATTGTGCTGGTTACCCATGATCCGGAGATGGCAAAGTATGCAGACCGGATTGTAACATTAATTGATGGAGACATCGTAAATGACACGGCAGTTTCGAAAAATCCAGGCATATTAAATGCTTAAGGGAAAAAGGCGGTTCGCTAAG
>NZ_JAWYAJ010000350.1:1125-3431 GCF_034124845.1 Robinsoniella sp. | reverse complement strand
CTGCATTAGCATACCATTTAAAAGTATTATTCCCCAACAGATCAAGTAGGTTATAAAAATGATCAGTATCGCTTAAAATATTATCATCTGTAAGATACAAATTTCCAACATGATCCAAACTGCTTATTACGTCCAGCTCTTTATCAATCTGCATTAAATTCTTGCTGCGAAATATATTTCCGTACAAACTTCTCACATTACAGAATTTACAATTATGAGAACACCCCCGTGCAGTCTGCATCGGTATAAGACGCCTTTCTTTTTTATTCAGCAAACCGAAAAGAGGGGTCGGAGATTCTTCCAGACACTTTCCTGAATTTACCTGTATATATCTGGATTTAGCTTGCCCCGAAGCATAATCCTGCAAAAATTCCCGGAATATAACTTCGCCCTCACCAATGAGTATGGTATCACAGTAATCTTTAGCCTCTTCCCGGCAAAACGTTGTATGTACTCCCCCCATTGCAATAAAGCTGCCTTTTTCTTTAAAAATTCGTGCGTAGGAATAGGCTCTTTTTACATTGGGCGTTACAGTATAAAAACAAACAATATCATAGTTAACAGATGTATCAATTTCTCTAAAAAATTCATCCGCGATACTTACCTCATATCCCTCTTCCTGAGCAATTGCCGCCAATAATAATATAGAAGGTGTTACGACATTCCAGCTTTTCTGTTGCAGCAAATTATTAAACTCCCTGTCCCAATGAGTGTTTAATATAAAATCACCGTTTGGCCCATTCATTTTAGGAACTGTTAATAATATTGATTTCATATTCATCTTCTCTTTTCTGCAAAAAGCTTTTTAAAATAATCTCTGCGCTCTAACGTAGCCTCTTTGGAATAGATACTTTTAAGTACATATTCAAACCCATCTTCCAATTCTTTCGCCGTCATTCTTTTTGGCTGCACTACAACATTCCAAAGTGTATAACTACCCCAGTGTTTTGTTAATATTCTGTTCTCTTTATCAAGATTATCATACAAAACAGAACCAGGATAAGGAGTTGGAACTGAAATCATAGCGCCGTATAAGTGAGTTTTCAAAGTAAAATCAACCACTCTTTGAAAAACGGATGTATCATCCTGATCCAGTCCTACAATAAATGTTCCCCAAACACCAATCCCATAAGATTGTATCGTTTTTATAGCTTCTTCATAGAAATCCAGTCGTTTGAACTTCCACTCTTCCATATTTTTCAAAGAATTTGGAATAATACTTTCAAAACCAATTACCAGCTTCCTGCACCCTGATGCATACAGTAGTTCCAGAACTTTTCTGTTCTTGGCAACCTCAACATCCGTATGTGACATCCATCTGATACCGGTATCCTGAAACTTTTTTAACAGATTTATTGAAAAATCACTTTGTACCAGCATGTTATCATCAGTAAAATAAATATGAGGCTTATTTTTTAGCTTTTTAATACAATTTATTTCATTAATAACCTGCTCTACATCCTTATGCCTGTATTTTGCACCATATACTTTTGTAGATGCACAAAATACACAATTATGAGGACACCCTCTCGATATTTGAACCGGTATGGTGCGATACTTATCTATTTTTAATAAGTCATACCTGGGAATTACCGTATTTTTCATGTCGATGACAGAATTATTTTTATAAAATTTTTTCGGATTTCCTGATTTAAAATCCTCTGCAAATAATTTGAACGTCAATTCTCCTTCACCAATAAAAACCGTATCAAAATACTGTGCTGTCTGTTCCGGCACATTTGTAGGATGCATTCCTCCACATATTGTATACACCCCAAGCTCCCTGAACTTTATTGCAAGCTCATATGCCCTTGATGCCTGCTGAGTCATGAATGACATTGCAACTAAATCATAATCATCCGTAAAATTAATTTCTTCTATTTCTTCATCAATATAAACTACTTCTTCAAAATAAGGAGTCGCCAGAGCAGCAATTGTAAGCAATGGAGAGTTTGGGCAAGACATCAATTCTTTTAATGAATCCACATCAGAAAGCTGCTTGTATAACTCAGCTGTTCTCTTATTTTCTGCATTGGTTCCCATGCCAACTCCTTTAGGTGATATCAGAGCTATTTTCATATTAATCTCCATTCCGCGCGCCTTCGGGCGCGGCACAAATAGTAATGAAAGTTTTTGAATCCCCTCCAGTTTTTGATACAATAGATTTAAGAAGCTATACTACAAAGCACGGGAGGAGGAGTCGTAAAAACTCTCTTCGTTTTAGACCGCATTTTATTCAGTGTAAGCATCATCTTTTCAAGCACAAATAAGTGGCTCTATAAGACCGTACACTAAGAATTGTTTTA
>NZ_JAWYAJ010000350.1:0-1115 GCF_034124845.1 Robinsoniella sp. | reverse complement strand
TTAACTCTTTGTTAAATTGTGTGATGGTGCAGTCAATGGCTTCTTCATCCTATTTAGAAAGGAGTTTTTGACCATGAAAGTTGTTTATCAAACCTGTTGTGGTGTCGATGTCCATAAATCGTTTCTCGTTGCCACGATTATCAAAACTACCTCTGGAGTTCAACCTTCTTATCATAAGAAGCGTTTCTCCACCTTCAACAATTCAATCTTAGAATTCAAGCAATGGCTGCTTGATAATCAGTGTTTCGATCTTTGCATGGAATCTACCGGTAAATACTGGGTCCCTGTTTTTAACCTCTTGGAAGACGATATTAACGTCACCATCGCCAATCCCAAATGGGTGAAGGCTGTCAAAGGTAATAAGGATGACACTAAAGATTCCAAATGGATTGGGGATTTATTTCGATTAGGTTTCGTTCCGGGTAGTTATATCCCTTTCCGGGATATTCGCATTTTGCGTGAATTCACTAGATATCGCTACAAGCTCGTTTCCTGCCGCTCCAGCGAAAAGAATCGGTATCAGAATGCTCTTACTGTTTGTAATATCGCATTAGATTCTGTTGTTTCCGATGTCTTTGGGAAGTCAGCTACCTCTGTTCTTGACTACCTAATCGAGCAATCCGACAATTCCATCAACCATGAAGAAATTTCTTCCAGACTCCTCCTTTCACTTAAGAAGAAGTCTGACAGTGTCTTTGAATCCATCGAAGGGTATCAGATGACTGACTCCCAAAAAGATCGGATGCGCCTCGTCCGCGCACACATAGATTATATCACATCTACTGTAATTGATATAGACACTAAGCTTGATGAATTAGTTGCTCCCTATGAAAATGCAATCCAGTTACTGAGTACCATTCCGGGGATTAAACGTAATAGTGCAATCACTATCATTTCCGAAATTGGTACTGATATGACTCAGTTTTCTTCTTCCAAACGTATATGTGCCTGGGCCGGACTAACTCCGGGCAGCAATGACTCTGCTGGTAAGAAAAAATCCGTCAGAATTACACGTGCCGGCGTCTACCTCAAACCTGCATTAGTACAATGTGCTCATGCAGCCGTGAAATCTGACAAATCTCCTTACTACAAGCAAAAGTACGAACTCATTTTGA
>NZ_JAWYAJ010000349.1:0-3921 GCF_034124845.1 Robinsoniella sp. | reverse complement strand
CGGACAGATCGGAGTCCAGGACTGCCGCAAGCCGTAATCTCTGCAATTCGCCGCCTGATAGGGTAACAGTCTGGCGGTCAAGAGACAGATAGCCAAGTCCTACATTGATAAATCGGCTGAGTTTTGTCCGGATATCCAGCAGATATGCCGCTACAAAGCTTTCCTGCTGCCCGGTAACGACATCTCCAAGTTCCTGAATCCACTGAAACAGTTCTTCTAATGAAAAAAGAGACAGTTGTGGCAGCCGTACTCCATTTACAGTTACGATTCTGCCCGATTCGGCAAGACGTTCTCCTTTGCACTGGGGACATTCTATAGTGGTAAAATAGGGGGCGAACTGCTTTACATCTCCGTTTTTTTCCGTGAATCTGCGCCATAATATAGGTAAGGCACCTTCATACTTACCCAGTGCTGCGGTTTTAGGAGGGGTAAGGTCCGGAAAAGCTTTTTTTACAAGCTCACAGTCTATACCATCATAAAAAATTGCTTTTTGCATTTCACTAAACTGTTGCACAGGAGAATTTGCAGGAACTGGGATACCATAATGTTTAAATGCGGCATATAGTACAGAAATTTGGTATTCTCCATATTTTTTTTCCCAGTAAGTTACCGCACCATCTTCCAGAGAAAGCTGCTCATTTACTGCCTGAGCTCTGCGGATGGTATGAATTTTTCCCAGACCCTCACATACCGGACAGGCACCCTCCTTTGTGTTAAACGAAAAATGCGTGCGGGTAATTTTCTCCATACGTTTTCCGCATTCACAGCAATACATGTAAACATAGAAATCGTTCCCTATTTTTTCTGTTTCTTCTTTGCAGTCTGCTGCCATAATTATTTTTCCGCAATGGGGGCAGGTTCTGGTCCCAAGCTTTTCATATATCATCCTTAAGTCTGTGTAAATGTTGGAAACAGTACCTACGGTTGAGCGGGGATTTTTATTTGTATCTGTCTGGGAAATCACAATAGCGGGTGAAACGCCACGTATACGATCTACTTTGGGTTTGTGTATACCTTGCAGAGACAGGGCTTCCAGGTACTGGCGCTGACATTCATTAAATAGAACATCAATGAGCAAAGTAGACTTCCCGGAACCGGATACACCTGTAAATACCACAAGCTTGTTTTTGGGGATTTCCAGGGAAACATTTTTCAGATTACCTTCATTTGCGTTTTCAATTTTGATACTGTGCATAAATTTCTCCTATCATTATATCTTCTTACCTTAATTATACAACATGAAAGCAATAAAGGAAGAATTTGTGTCATAAGTACGTTAATGATTGTAAGAAGCTTATACCTATGTTAGAATGTTTGAAAAGGGAGGACTGAGAAGAAATGTTAATGCGGCCTGCTGATATAGCGAGAAGATTGAAAGTAAGTACTTCCACACTTAGAAAATATGAAGATCTGGGAATGATTCCGAAAGTCCTTCGTTCGCCAAATGGTTACAGAATTTATACAGAGGTCCATCTGGCATATTTTATCTGTATTCGGGAAATGCTGCATGGATTTCATATTTCGGAGATCGCAGGAATTTTAAAACTGGTGATGTCTGATGGGATTGATGAGGCTTTTTGGAAGGTAAATAAAGCCCTGACGGTAATTCAGCAGGATAAATGCACCTGCGGACAGATCAAACAGAGATTTTTACAGAAGCAAAATGGTGACCAATCCAAGGAGTTTTCAATAGATGATGTGAGCAAAGCTACGGGGATTGCGCCTTCTACAATCAGATATTGGGACAAAATTGGGCTGATATCGGCTAATCGGTGTATAGAAAATAATTATCGCATGTTTACCCAGCGGCATATTGATGAAATATTAATGATACATGCCCTCAAGCTGTCTATGGCTGCCCGGGAGGAAAAGTACACAATTGAGCAAATGCGAAAAGAAATCTATAAATTTGAATTTGATGATTATAATCGTATTTCATCCATTGTCGCTGGTATAGAACATTATCTCACGGCATTGAACAGAGCACGGATGCGAAGCATATCTGCATTATATCATCTTTGCAAACAGGTTGAGCAAAATCAATTTGATGAGTGCTGACAACAAAATAAAAAAGCGACAGGAAAAATTCCCATCGCAATGTTGTAAAATACAGTTATTGGTTATCCGGTAATTTTTTACGGTATTGCCGGATGATCCGCTGAATACTTTTCAGCGAAAGAAAATATTTCTGTGCCAGAACATCCTGCTCGGTTCCGGATTGAAAATCTTGATAAATTTGCAGGTTTCTTGAATCCAATTCTTCCCGGATATATGTTTTTTCGCCCCAGGCTCTTTTATTGCCTGACATTCTTGGAATATATATGCATTCACCGTCGATATACTCCTGGATTTGCTCCACTAATTCCGGCGGTAAGATATGTGTTGCTTTTATATAGCTCATCATGCACTCCTAATTTATTTTATAATGAAATAGGAATAGCAAAGGCTATTATAATGAAAATTTTGTGATTTTATTCACTGCATCAGCCTTTGCTATACAGTCATAACGATCGGATTAAGCATAAGTTATTCATCCTCCTGATTCTTTTTAGAGCAAGTATAACATTGGTGATTCAGGGGTGTCAAGGATAATGAAGAAATATGGATGGAAATGCCAGATGAAAGGAATGCAAGGAAATGCAAGTAGATACAGGGAAATGCAAGTAGATACAAGACGTTGCAAGTAGATACAAAGAATTGCGGCAGTTACAAGGAATTGCGAACAGTAGAGAAATACAGGAGCAGTATAAAAAAATGAAAGATAAGGTTAAACCCAATGATAACAGAGAACAATCAATTTGAAGAATATAATCTGTCCGGTGATATTCTGGAGGCACTTACCGGACTTGGCTATCTCAAACCAACAGAAATACAAAAAGAAGTAATTCCCATCGCATTACAGGGAAAGGATATCGTTGCAAAATCCCAGACAGGAACCGGCAAAACAGCAGCATTTGCAATACCTTTATGCCAGAAAGTAACCTGGGAGGAAAATTTACCCCAGGCACTGGTTTTGGAGCCAACCAGAGAAATTGCGGTACAGGTTGGAATGGAGATCTTTCATATCGGCAGAAAAAAACGATTGAAGGTTCCGGCGGTTTTCGGTGGATTTCCCATTGATAAACAAATACAGACGTTAAAACAAAAATCACATATTGTTACAGGTACGCCAGGGCGGGTCATGGATCATGTACGCAGAGAAACCTTAAAACTGGACCGGATTCAATATTTGGTTATAGATGAGGCGGACTTAATGCTGGATATGGGATTTTTGGATGAGGTAAAAGAGATTATTTCCATGCTTCCCCAGGGAAGACAGATCCTTTTATTTTCTGCAACCTTAGATGAAGGAGTCAAGCAGCTGATCGAAGGTTACATGAATAATGCTGTATCCATAATCCTGGAATCAGAAACAGAAACCGTTGCCGGCATCCGGCAGACCGTATACGAAGTGGATCAGGAAGAAAAATATCAGGCACTGCTTCGGATATTGAAGAAAGAAAACCCGGCAGACTGCATGATCTTTTGTGGAACCCGGGAAATGGTAAATGTACTCTGCCACAAATTGGGAAGGGACAGGATTCCCTGTGGAATGATACATGGAGAACTGGAGCAGAGAGAGCGGTTGAGGATGATTGATGGATTCCGGGAAGGGCGTTTTCATTATCTTATTGCTACGGACGTTGCGGCAAGAGGAGTTGATTTTGAGAATATAACCCATGTAATCAATTATGATTTTCCTACGGGAAGGGAGACCTACGTACATCGTGTGGGCAGAACCGGAAGAAACGGAAAAGAAGGAACCGCTATCAGTCTGGTCAGTGAATCTGATCAGAAAATGAAACAGATGGTAGAGACGTATACAGAGGAGAAATTGCCCATAGCAGAACTTCCGGAATGCACTGCTGATGATGAGAAAAG
>NZ_JAWYAJ010000348.1:0-14457 GCF_034124845.1 Robinsoniella sp. | reverse complement strand
ATTCCTGTTACTTTAACTATGATTACAAAACCTGTGAACTTTTAAACAAAACCGATTCCATTTGATTTTTAGAGTGTGATCTCACCGTCAAAAACAACCGACGCCGGACCTGTCATATATACGCGGTCCGCTTTCCGGTCCCACTCAATTTTCAAATCTCCCCCCAGCAGCTTTACGATAACCTCATCTTCCGTATAACCATTTAAAATGGATGCCACTGCTACGGCGCAGGCACCGGTTCCGCAGGCAAGCGTTTCTCCGGAGCCTCTTTCCCATACGCGCATTTCTACAGTATGCCTGTCTATAATCCGGACAAATTCCGTATTTACACGATCCGGGAAACAGGGATGATTTTCAAAACCGGGACCGATCTCCTCGATCTTCAATCCCTGTACATCCTCCATATAGACAACCGTATGGGGATTCCCCATAGAAACTGCTGTCATATGATAAGTCTTTCCATCCACGGTAACCGGCTCGTCCACTACTCTGTCTTTCTGGGAAATTACCGGTATTTTAGCAGGCTCCAGTATAGGAGCACCCATATCTACTCTAACGAAAGCCACCTTACCCTGTTCTATCGTAAGATGCAGATATTTAATCCCGCTTTTCGTTTCTATGCTGATATCAGTCTGATCTGTTAATCCATAATCATACACATATTTTGCCACGCAGCGGATTCCATTTCCGCACATTGCACCCTGAGAGCCGTCTGCGTTATACATATCCATCATAAAATCTGCCGTTTTAGAAGGTTTGATTAATATCAATCCATCTGAGCCAATTCCAAAGTGTCTGTCACTTACAAATACTGCCGTTCTGCCCGGATCTGCCACCTGCTCCTGAAAGCAGTTTACATATACGTAATCATTGCCGATTCCATGCATCTTTGTAAATTTCATCATATTCCTCCTCGCTAAAAATATGGTAATTACGGTGATAAGTATAGCATGATCTATTTAAAACCTCAATATTTTTATTCCCTTTTCATACTCCAGCCACCATATATGGTACCCCAAAAGTACGCTGAACAGTCTCAGATACTATTTCTTAATAAAATCATATACTCCTTTTTAAGCAGCTGGAAATAACAGAATTAAAGCCAGACAGCCTAATGTGATCTTGGGCTGCCCGGCTTCTGTTATCTGCTTTTCGTTTCAGTTCTGCTTCTGCAATGTGTTCTGCACTGCGATTTAGTTCTGCTTCTGCAATGTGTTCTGCACTGCGTTTCAGGTCTGCTTCTGCAATGTGTTCTGCACTGCGTTTTAGTTATTCCCGGCCTGTGTTCCACTCTGCGCTTCATCACTGATCTGCTTTCCTGCCTGATCCATATGGAATTTATCCGTATAGACCAGTTGTGATATGGGCACGATTTCATATCCTTTATCCTGAAGACCTGTAATGATCGTGTCCAGCGCCTGAGCTGTATATTTGGCACCATTGTGCATCAAAATGATTGCCCCTTTATCCAGGGCTTTGTTCTGAGTGACGGTCTGGATGATATTTTCCACGCCGTAATCCTTCCAGTCCAAGCTGTCCACGCTCCATTGGACCGGGAAATAACCGCATTCATATGCATCTTTTATCACATGATTATCATAGTCTCCATATGGCGGACGAAACAGCTGCATCTCAATTCCGGTCAGTGCTTTCACTTTATCATGTACCTTCATAATTTCCTTTTTACACTGTTCATCACTTAACTGACTCATATTTTTATGATTTTCGCTGTGATTTCCAAGATCATGTCCTGCTGCCGCAATTCGTTTTACGTCATCTGGGAAAGAATCAACCCATCCCCCTGTCATGAAAAATGTAACATGTACGTTATGTTTTGCCAGAATATCTAATATCTCCTGTGTATCTTCATTTCCCCAGGCAGCGTCAAACGACAGTGCCACCTGGTTTTTCTGGGTATCCACGCAGTAAATCGGAAGCTCCCGGCTGCCTACTCTGCTGCTCCCTGCCGTCTGCAAGGTGATTCCTCCAAAACTGTAAATTCCTCCCATTACGAGAACTGCGCACAAAAGCAGAATGCCGATTCCTCTGAATTGATGGAATTTAGTCTCTTTATCCGGGTTCGGCTCTGATTCTCTGACAACATTCTGGTTTGATTGTTTCTCACTCATATGCCACTCCTAAACATTGGTTCTGCTATAGTATATGAGACACAATTTAAGAATATAATGAGAATTTCGACATACAAGCTTTCTCGTTGATACCTGCCTGTACCGTCATAAATCTTTGTAGCAGGAAAATGTTATTCCCATCGGAATTTTTTTATGGAAATCCATATACCAATCACGGCTGCCCCAATCATTACGATACTGGGTATCAGAATATCCGTCTCTGTGCCCATGGCAAAACCTTTCAGCAACTTGATTCCCTGAGTCAGTGGAAGAATGCTGGCTGCTTTTTGCAGTGCCAGGGGCAGAATCTCATAAGGAATTGTAGCGCCCGAGAGAAACAGCATAGGAAAATATACCAGGGTACAGACGAGGTTTGCGATCTTAAGATTTTTGCATAAACTGGCTAACATCATTCCCAGTGCATACATGGATATCAGTACCAGAATATATGCAAATAGAAAACCTGTTTTTGATCCTCTCATCTGATATCCGAAAACAAACTTCATCACCAGTAAAATAGCAGTTGCGGAAACAAGCGAATTCAGGAAATTAATTGCTACCTGCACCATCAATAGCAGCATGGGGCTCACTGGTGTGACAAAAAAGTGTTTCAGTATCTTTTTATCCCGATAATCCGAAAGTCCAAGAGGAATCCCCATAAATGCGGTGGCACAGATTCCCACCGTGATCAGAGCCGGAAATGACGCTTCCAGAAAGGTGTAGGAAGCCCCCTCATAAGCCGGCTTGTCTCCACAGATAAAACCAATCAGTACGGCTATTCCAACGGGCATCAGAATGCCAAAGAAAATACCGTCTATTCCTCTGACTGCGATCTTTCCCTCTATTTTCAGCAGTTTTAAAAATGTTTTCATTTTATTTTCTCCTCTCCCATGTACCAAAGATAAGCCTCTTCCAGAGTGTCATACGGACTATTTTCAATCACGTCTTTTACCGGTCCCCATGCCACCTTTTGCCCTTCCTTTATGATGCAGATGTTGTCACAGAGAGCTTCTACCTCGTCCATATAGTGGGAAGTGAGGAAGATCGACACTCCCATTTTTTTCAGTTTTACCAGCTGGTTCCAGACCTCTCTTCTCGCCAATGTGTCTAATCCTGTAGTCAGTTCATCCAGGAAGATCACATCCGGCCCGGGGAGCAGTGCCAATAAAACTGACAGCTTCTGCCGTTCTCCTCCAGACAAGGTAGCGACGTATTGATCTTTACATTTGAAAAGACCAAACTCTTCCAGAAGTTTCTGGTAATCTTCAGGGTTTTTATATAACACTGCATTTTCCTCACATAACTCACCCACCTTAATTTTATCCTGATACGAGGTATGCTGCAGCTGTACCCCTACCCTTTCAAATAATTCTTTCCTCTTTTTTACCGGATTCATTCCCAAAATACGAACTTCTCCTTTCGTAAAAGATTTCAGTCCCAGCATACAATCGATGGTTGTGCTCTTCCCCGCTCCATTGTGTCCCAGTAATCCGAAAACCTCTCCTTCTCCTACAGAAAATGAAAGGTCTTTTACCGCAGTTTTTTCTCCAAAACTTTTACTCAAATGCCTTACTTCGATTACATTTCCCATTGCTTCTCCTTTCTTCTGCACCACATCTTACCAGGGCGTATCTGAAAATTCAATTACGCCATCTGCAATTCATTTTCCTGCAGAATACCACCTGATTCCCGGGTGGATTTCCGGTTGCAAAGGTAAGGATATATGCTCCTGCAGGGGGAGAGTCAAGCCCTATTTTCAGCAAATTTTATGACTGATAACTTCCTGTTTCTACTTTCTTGAAAACCTGGTCTGTGCTATACTGTTTTTAACAGATCCATTATCTGTCCTCAATGAAATCTGCTGTAAAAGCCATAGTTCTTGACCATAGCTGCAGTTGCCAAATAAACCCGCAGGCTCTTGCGTGTCTCTCTGCCCCCGGGAATAAATTACAACGGAGAATATTATGGAAAATACAACTCGTAATCTGTATCATGACCATTCTGACAGAGACTTCACCAGCGAAGAAATGAACCAATTTATCGATCTGGCTGTAGCCGGTGATAAAAATGCCATGGAATACCTCCTGGTCTCTGTTCAGGACCTGGTCTTTAACCTGGCTTTGAGAATGCTGGGCACAATCCCGGATGCGGAAGATGCCGTTTCGGAGATTATGATCCGCATCATGACCCATCTGGATACATTTCGTAAAGAAAGCGCCTTCTCCACCTGGGCTTTTCGCATTGCAATAAATCATTTGAAGAACTATAAAAAAAGTATGTTTGCCAAGAGACCGCTCAGTTTTGAATTCTATGGTAATGATATCCGAAACGGTGCCGCAGACGATATTCCTGATCCGGAGCAAAAGGTAGATCAGCCATTGTTAGAGCAGGAACTTAAATTGTCCTGTACCAACGTAATGCTGCAGTGCCTGGACCCGGAAAGCCGCTGCATATTCATTCTTGGAACTATGTTCAAAGCCGACAGCAAAATTGCAGGAGAAATCCTGAATATATCCCCCGAGGCATACCGCCAGAGGCTGACACGCATCCGAAAAAAAATGGCATCGTTCCTGGATGAGTATTGTGAACTTGGCAGGGAGGGTTTCTGCCGCTGTAGAAAACGCATTCCCTATGCCATGGAAACACATCGCCTGAATCCGCAGAATCTGGAATATCCATCGCTGGAGTTGCTTCCGAAAGAGCTTCTGATCAGCTGTAAGAATGCAATGGAACAGATCGATGATCTTTCCCTTGCTTTTTCTAGCATGCCCCACTACCGGACACCAGCAAATGCAAGAACTTTTTTTATGAAATTGTTAAAGACGGATTGTTATAAAATAATAGAAAGGGCCGATTGAACGACTGGAGAAATAGATGAATACACTTGATCATATAAGACATGCAGAAAGAAAATCTCACACAGACTGCTACGAGAATAACCGTCTGTTTGAAGAAGGATCCTGGCTTTTTAAACCGGTAGCTTCCGTAATGGGTATTCTTCCCCTTTTAAATAAAGAGTCTTATGTAAGAATATTGGATTTAGGATGCGGGATCGGCAGAAATTGTATTCCTGCTGCTCAATTTTTTAATAAAATACCCTGCCATATTGATTGTGTGGATTTCTTAGATTGCGCCATTGACCAGTTGATGTCCTATAGTAAAAAATATCATGTTGACAAAAACGTATTTCCTCATATTTGTACGATAGAAGATTTTCCCATACAAGTAGATCATTATCACCTTATTTTAGGAATATCATCATTGGAACATACTGCTTCTCTTCATCATTTAAAAGATTTATTAAATCATATTTACCTTGGACTAAAACTAAATGGCATTGCCTGTCTGATCATAAACAGCAGTATTACCGAAGAAAATGCTGAAGATCACACCCTGTTGGTACCACAATTTGAAATCAATCTCCCAACAGAAACCATGCAGAATCTGTTAAAACAAAGTTTCCCTAATTGCCGCATATTAAAAAGCACTGTATCCCCTCAATCTTATACAGTTCCCCGAGATAATCTACAGGTTCGGATTAACACCCAAGTAATTACTTATATCGTACAAAAACTTTAGATTCTGTACAGCATTTTATTATACTTGAAATTCCCCCTGAATACTATTATTTTTTGCATATAAACAGTGGATGGCGGCTTCCACTTATCCCTTGACATCAAGTACAATAAGCGTTATGATAGTTTCAATAACAATAATCATTACTATATTTTGAAAGGAGATTTTCGTATGAAGCGTTTAGAGAATAAAACTGCTATCATTACAGGAGGCAATTCCGGAATCGGTGAAGCTGCTGCTTTGCTTTTCGCTGCAGAAGGAGCAAACGTTGTCATCACAGCCCGGAGAAAAGAACCGCTGGACATGGTGGCTGAAAAAATCAAACAGGCAGGAGGTTCCGTTCTTTCCATACCCAGTGATATCTCAAATCCGGATAGTTTCCAGGCACTTGTTCAGGAAACCGTGGAGAAGTTTGGCACGATAGATATCCTGGTAAATAATGCAGGCGTCTTAGATACCGGACTGCTCCCGGTAGACCGTGTACAGGATGATGAATTAGACCGTGTTATGAATATCAATGGAAAAGGTACCATTCAATGCATTCGAACGGTGCTAAACGTCATGTTAAAGCAAAAATCCGGATCTATTGTAAATGTTGCTTCCGTAGCCGGGGTGAATGGTGGAGGCGGTGCGGCATATGTTGCATCTAAAGCAGCAATCTTAGGTATCACCAAACATACTGCTCTTAGGTGTGCATCCGAAGGTATCCGCTGCAATGCCCTGTGCCCGGGATCCGTAGTCACCCCTATGGGAGCCAGCGCAGCAAATGCTGCATTAGACATGGATATGCTTGGCGCTATGGCGAAACATACCGATATGAAGCTTCCAGTCTGCCAGCCTCAGGATGTAGCCAACGCTGTTCTATTTCTCGCAAGTGACGAATCAAGAGCAATTACCGGCCAGGAAATCGTGATTGATTTTGGTACCAGCCTCTAGTGTAATTACTTTGACAGTGATCAGCATCTATCGGGAAAACAAAAAGAAAGATTGACATCAAAAAAGCAACCACTAAACTTTGACCGGTTGGAGGTTGCTCATTTGATGCTTAACTAATTAACCGAGGTCAACCATTTCGCTGGCAGCACCTTTCCTGAGTTTTATTCTGCTTAAACAGCATGAAGATTTTTTAATGACACATCCAGTATCGGTGCCGAATGAGTCAGGGCACCGCTTGATACATAGTCTACACCAACGTCAATGATACTTTTAATATTTTCTTTGGTAACATTGCCGGAGCATTCGGTTTCAGCTCGCCCTCCAACCATTTCCACTGCTTTTTTCATGGTCTCCGGTGTCATATTATCCAGCATAATGATATCCGCACCTGCTTCCAGGGCTTCTTCTAACATTTCCAGATTCTCTACTTCTACTTCAATTTTTCTAACAAATGGTGCGTATTCCTTCGCCATTTGAATCGCTTCTTTTACTCCGCCTGCTGCTCCTATATGGTTATCTTTAATTAAAATTCCGTCGGAAAGATTATAACGGTGATTATACCCGCCGCCCACCTTTACCGCATATTTTTCAAAGACACGCATATTGGGAGTTGTCTTGCGGGTGTCCAGTAGTTTGGTCTTGCTGCCCTTTAAAAGATCTGCCACATTTCTGGTATAGGTTGCAATACCGCTCATACGCTGTAAATAATTTAATGCTGTTCTCTCACCGGAAAGCAGTACCCGGATATCTCCGGTAACAACTGCCAGCAGATCCCCATTTTTTACTTTATCCCCGTCTTCAAAGAACTTTTCTACCTTTACCCCGTCATCTAATAATGAAAAGACTCTGGCAAATACATCCAGTCCTGCAATAACTCCATCCTGTTTACAGATCAGATCTGCTTTTCCGGGTTTGCCCTCACGCATTACCGCATTCGTTGTAATATCCTCACTGGTTATATCTTCACGCAATGCCTGCATGATAAGATTGTCTGCATTTAATTTGGTTGTAATCTGATTCATGATATCTTTTTCTCCTTTAACCGATTGCTTAAAATATCCATTGCCGCCCGTTTTGCAAAGACAAGGCTTTCTAATAATGAATTGCTGGCCAGGCGGTTTTTGCCGTGAACACCATTACAGCTGGTTTCTCCCACGGCATATAAATGCTCCATAGAAGTCCGGCTGTCCAGATCCACATCAATGCCTCCCATAAAGTAGTGCTGTGCCGGTACAACCGGAATACACTCCCTGGTCACATCAAATCCTTCTTCCAGACAATGCTTGTAAATATTCGGAAAACGTCTGGTCACATCGATTCCCTGTATGGTCTGCATGCATAATAAAACATAGGGCATATTATCCTTTTCCATCTGCTTGTAAATTTCCTTTGTCAGCAAATCCCTGGGCAGCAGTTCATTGACAAAACGCTCACCCGCTTTATTATACAAAACTGCGCCCTCGCCCCGGACAGATTCCGAGATCAGAAATCTCCTGCCTGGTTTAGTGGAATACAGCGTTGTAGGGTGAATCTGTATGTAGTCTAAATTCTTTAGACGAATATCATGCTTCTGGGCAATTGTAAGTGCATCACCTGTTAAATGGGGATAGTTTGTGGAATGCTGATAGCGCCCTCCGATACCTCCGCAGGCAAGCACAATATCATGTGCCATTACTGCGGTTTCCTGACCGTTTTCCATTTCTATGATAACACCATAACAGTCATTATTGTGGCTTAAAATATCTGTCATGGAAGTATGCTCCATAATTGTAATATTCTTTTTATTCAAAACCTGTTTTAACAGCTTTCCGGTTATCTCTTTCCCTGTTACATCTTCATGATATAAGATCCTCGGTGTGGAATGGGCGCCTTCTCTCGTATAGCGAAGCTCTCCCTCCTCAGTTTCAAACTCCACATCATAGCCGATTAAATCAGATATGATTTCCCTGGATGAACGGATCATTATTTCTACCGATTCTCTTGTATTCTCATAATGACCTGCTCTCATGGTATCTTCGAAATAACTCTCAAAATCATTTTCATTTTTCAAAACACAGATTCCGCCCTGTGCCAAAAAAGAATCGCTTTCTTCTAATCCGGCCTTTGTAATCATCAGAATCTCCAGATAATCCGGCAGATTCAATGCATTAAATAATCCCGCTACTCCGGTTCCAACAATGAGGACATCTACATTTTTTTTCATAATGCTCCATCTTCTTCCTTACTTCGCAAGCTCCAGCATCTTTTTCAGCGGTACGTGTGCCTGTTTTATAAATGTTTCTTCCAGCTCAATGGAAGGGGTTCCTGTTTCCATTGCCCGCATGATATTTTCCAATGTAATTTTTTTCATATCCGGGCAACATTGGGTTTCATTAACAAGATAAAATTTCTTTTCCGGGTTCTGGCGCTGCAGTTCATATAACACGCCTTTTTCTGTTACAATAATAAATTCTGACGCTTCATCTCTGGCGGCATATTCGATAATCCCGGATGTACTTCCCGCATAATCTGCCATTTCAGTAACCAAAGCCTGACATTCGGGATGAACCAGAATTTTTGCTTTCGGGTGGGCATTTTTCGCTTCCCTGATTTCATCCACTGTAATTCTGGCATGAACCGGGCAGTAACCATCGTTTAATATAATATTTTTTTCCGGCACCTGAGAGGCTACATAAGTGCCAAGATGTTGATCCGGAATGAAGAAAATGTTTTTATTCGGCAATGCTCTGACTATTTTTAAGGCATTGGATGAAGTCACACATACATCGGAATGAACTTTCAGTTCTGCCGTGGAATTTACATAACAGACAACAGCCACATCCTCATATTTTCTGCGGATTTCCTCAATTTTTCCGGCATCCGCCATATGTGCCATGGGACAATCCGCCTGCATATCCGGCATTAAAACCTTTTTATCCGGATTTAAAATCTTTGCGCTCTCTCCCATAAAGCGGACACCGCAAAGTACCAGTACTTTTTCTTTTATCTTGGTGGCAATTTCACTAAGATAATAAGAATCTCCTACATAGTCTGCAATTTCCTGCACCTCATCATTCACATAATAGTGTGCGAGTATCACAGCATCTTTTTCCTTTTTTAATTCCTGGATTCTTAATTGCTTCTCGTTCATCTTAACCTCCCTTTTGTAAATGGTTCGATGAATTAGTATACCACAAAACTTTACAGGTGACAAGACAGTTGTCAATTTAAATTAATATTGACTTTAAACTGTATCTATGTTATAGTCACAGTAAGAACGGAGGCGATTACTATTGAATATCATGATCTCACCTATTTCTGAAATTCCAATTTATGAACAGATACGGGAACAGGTTACGGAACAGATTCTAAGTGGTAAGATTCCGCCAGGGACACAGCTTCCTTCCATCCGAATGCTGGCTAAGGAATGTAAAATTGGAATTATTACGGTTAAAAGGGCTTATGAAGAGCTTTGTAAGTCTGGAATTGCTGTGAGCATCAATGGAAAAGGCGTCTATGCCGCAGAACTGGATGCTGCATTTGTAAAGAATTCTTATCGCACCCAGCTGAAAGAACAGCTGAAAGACGTTTATCATTACGCAAAAACGGTGAGTTTTAGTGACGAAGAATTTATGAATCTGGTTCGGGAACTGGTAGAGGAGGAATCAATATGACATCATCAGCACTTATTATCAATGGCCTTGAAGTAGGTTTTTATGAAAATGATTTTAAATTATCGGACATCTGCCTGGAGATTAAAACAGGTACGATTACCGGCCTGATCGGTAGGAACGGCGCTGGTAAAACTACTCTTTTGAAGACAATCATAGGACTTCAAAAATACCAAAAAGGAACCATTACTTATTTTGGTACTGACAAAAGCCTTAAAAATCCGTTAATCAAAGAGCGGCTCAGCTTTACCTCCAATGCACTCTCTTATAACCCGCGGTTTTCTCCGGATCAGATAACAGATGCAGTTTCACCCTTTTATAAGAATTTCAAACATGATTTCTTTCAAAAATACCTGAATCTGTTTCATCTGAATGAAGATCAGAAGCTGGCTAATTTCTCCACGGGTCTTCAGAGGAAATTTCAGGTTTTACTTACCATTAGCTGTAATCCTGATTTACTGATTCTGGATGAACCTACTGCCAACCTGGATACCGTGTCTAAGGATGATATTCTGGAAATGGTGATGGATTTTATGCAGGATGATTGTAAATCCGTACTGTTCTCCACCAACCTGACCGGGGATGTGGAACGGATTGCAGACTATGTGGCTTTTATGGACAGTGGCAGAATTGTATTCTCCCAAGAGAAAGATGTACTTTTGGAACAATACAGGCTGTTTCACTGCCCATTGGAACAGATGGTACCGGAATTGAAAGAACATGTAATCGGTATGAAAAAAACTTCTTTTGGATATGAAGGTCTGATATCAGCCGGACATTTAGATATTGCCGGATTGAATACAAATGAAATTCGATTTGTCAGAGCGGGATTCGATGATTTTATGAGATATTTTTCAAAGGAGGATTCGTTATGATAAAAGAAATTTTAGACTATCGTAGATTGGAACGGGTTGCAGATGTGGGGCACATGCAGGTTTTGTCCTATATATTAATATGTTTCCTGCTGGGACAAACATGTCTCTTTGGAAATGGCGTTCTCTCTCTTACTTTATGGGTATTTGTATTTACCATACAAAAACTGAGAAGAGTGTACTTTGAGGAGCATTCAATTATGCGGTACGCACCGCTTCCCCGAAAAGATATTATTCAGAATTTATTAATAAAAAGCTATTTCTACTTGTTGCTGACAATCATGATTGACATGTCCGTCACCTCTGATTACCTGATATACATGTATTCTCAGAGTTCAATGCCCAGATTATTCTGTGCCCTACTCTTTTACTACTTTTGCTTTATTTTTGCCTGGTATATTGCTTTGATGATCCTGACTATTGATAATAAGATTGTTCGGTTTACACTTTTTACAGGCGAGGTCATCATTCTGATTATTGCTGTTATAAACCTTTATCCTACCCTGCATGAAAAAACCGGAGACATAATTTTATTGATAGCTCAGTCTCCTTACTTTTATCTTTATCTTATCGTTGCAGGTATCCTGGCGATTGGTACATCGGTTACCGCCATTCAACTGTTTACTTCAAAAATTTATCAGGCATAAGCATTGGTTTTTCCATTCGAAACAACACGAATCAGACGTTCAGACCCTTTATTGTAAAGGTCCATAAGCAAATACACCCAGCTTGTGGACCTTTTTATTTTTCTATTCTTTTCTCAGCAGATTACTTAATATACTTTTGGGCAAACCGGTCCACTGCATCCCAATAGGTTTTGCTGTCAGTCATTCTGGCTTCACCGTGAGCCGCGCCAGGGATTACCAGCTTTTCCTTTTCATTGGAAGCTGCATCATACAGCTGATCTAACATGGCAAAGGGTACGAAGGTGTCCTGGTCACCATGAATGAACATTGTTGGAGTATGGCTCCTGGCTACTTGTTTCACTGCACTTGCCTCTCCTAAAAAGTAACCAGCACGCATTTTAACCACAACAGAAGATACATTCAGCACCGGAAATGGCGGCAGTCCAAACATTTCATTTAACTGGTGTTCAAACTCATCCCATACGGAGGTATATCCACAGTCTTCCACCACAGCTCTTACCTGGGAAGGCAGATCCTCTTCTCCGGATGTCATCATAACCGTTGCTGCACCCATGGAAACACCCATCAGAAGTATCTGTGCATCTTCGTCATCCGATACAATGGTATTCACCCACTTTATTATATCTCTTCTTTCCGGCCAGCCCATCCCGATTAATTTTCCTTCACTCTGTCCATGCGCTCTGGCATCGGGAATTAATATATTATAGTTATTTTCGTAGAAATGTTTTCCGTAAATAGCCATATTAGATGCTTCCCCTTTATAGCCATGACACAGAACAACATATTTGTTGGAAGGCTTTTTTGCATCCACTTTAAAAGCATGAAGCTTGAGGGAATCGTCACTGGTCAGCCAAACGTCCTCGGATTCTCCGGTCAGCCAGACTGCAGCCGCTTCCTTTTCTTCATTATCCGGCGTTTTTTCCACCTCGTCATCGGATTCAACCCCATTGGTTACGGCAGGATTTAAAGCATAATTACAAAAATAATTGCCGACAAATAAAAACGCTGCTGCAAGGATCAAAACCAGGACTATTATGATTCCAATAATCAGTTTCTTTTTCTTGTTCTTCATACACTTTCTCCCCGGTCTGCGGTTGCCGCTGCTTCATTTTCCTGTACCTTATTCCGCCGCATACCCATATCAACTTGTGGTTTCATGCCTGCTGCTGTCTGCGGTTCCATTCCCGCTGCTGCCTGCCGTTCCATTCCTGCTGCTGTCTGCCGTTCCATTCCCGCTGCTGTCTGCCGTTCCATTCCCGCTGCTATTTGCGGTTCCATTCCCGCCCTGCTTACCGTTTCTGCTTCCTGTTTTTCAACCGCCACGTTGATCGTCTCACGTACAACGTATTGAGGCGTCTTATTCAGATTCAGCATGATTTTCCCGATATACTCACCCACAATTCCAAGCATAAACAAAACGATGCCAAAAAACAGGAACATGGCGCACATCAGGGAAGACCAGCCCAGTACCATCGTGGGATCCAGAATCCGGCGCACAAATACAACCAGCGCCCCAATAACACCAAGCACTGCAAAAATCCCTCCCAGCAGCATGGAAAAGCGCAGAGGAATAACCGTATAATTAATGCAGGATAAAAATAGCCGGAATAGCTTTTTAAACGTATAATTAGAAGTTCCCACCTCACGGCTGAAATGTTCAATATCCACATTTGCTATATGGTTCGTGGTGCGGTAAAACAATACCTGCAGATATAAATTATAGTTATCGTATTTAACAATTTCATCTCTGACATATTTCTTGGCAAGCCAGAAGCTGCAGGCAGTAATCCCCTTTGGCCTTTCAATCATATGCCAGACTATAAAATCGCTGATTTTACTGGTCAGATTTTTAAACCAGGAGAATTTCCGGGTCTGGTATCTGCCATAGACCAAATCATAGCCTTCATTCATTTTTTCAATAAATTTATGGATCTGGGAGGGGTGCGTCTGCATGTCATCGTCCATTCCCATAATCAGCTCTCCATTTGTATGCTGAAGACCAGCCATAATAGCATTATGCTGTCCAAAATTCTTAGCCAGGTCAATCCCTTTCACAAAAGGATATTTGGCTGCACAGCGTTTAATGGATTCATAAGTCCGGTCTTTTGAATAATCATTAACCAGTACAAACTCACACTCGTAACCATCTATTTTTTTAAATTCCTCTACACATAAATCCACAACCTTTTCAATGGTATCCTGGGAATTATAGCAGGGAATCACAATTGATATTAACATCTTTGTACTCCTTTATTTCCGTGATCAGCAAACCAGACAGGTGGCTGCATATTGCTGTAAAATATTTACTTGTGCCGTCTACATGGAAAAAACTAATATGCCTGCAAGTATGACAAGAATTCCAATTAATTTTTTCTTTGGAAAACGCTCTTTTAAAAAGAAATAACCCATTACTGATACAAATATGTAACTGGTAGATTCTAAAATAGGCGACATGGAAAGCGGCACATAGCGCAGTGCAAACATGGTCAGCAGCGTGGATAAAAAGAACAGTCCATACGCAAATATGACAAGTGGATTCAAATATTCAAACAGCATACTTTTATACGTCTTCATCGTTGCCTTTTTCAGCAGTATCTGGGAAATCGCTGAAATCAGAACAGATGTCAATAAAATACAGACAGAAAGA